>JAIRQK010000019.1 GCA_031256525.1 Campylobacteraceae bacterium | reverse complement strand
GCAGATAATGCATTTCGCCCTACTTGTCCAACAATAATAATGTAATCTCCTACAGAAAAAAATATATCTTTATTTTTTAAAACAACATATTTATCATCAACTAAAACTTTAGTTTCTGTATCTGTTTTTATTTTACCAGAAGTCATGCCGCTCCAATTTGTTTTTATGCTACCACTAGTCTTTGAAATGGTTTCAATTTCTCTAACCACGCCTTGAATTATAGACATAAATCCTCCCATATTTTTTCCTCAAATTATAAAATTTTTAATCTTTATATAAAATAATTTAACGCGTTATTTAGCACTTTTTTTATATAATCCACACTTTAACAACTTCCATTAAGGTAGCCCATGAAAAGCATTGAAGATATTTTAAAAGCACATAAACTTACAAGTGATGATTACATAAAAATCAAGGATATTTTAAAAAGAGAGCCAAACTTAGTCGAAATCGGTATATTTTCGGCTATGTGGAGTGAACACTGTTCTTACAAATCAAGCAAAAAGTATTTAAATGGTTTTCCAACAAAGGCTTCTTGGGTTATCCAAGGTCCGGGAGAAAATGCTGGAGTTATTGATGTAGGAGATGGTATCGCTGCTGTTTTTAAAATGGAGAGTCATAATCACCCAAGTTTTATTGAGCCTTTTCAAGGAGCCGCAACAGGTGTTGGTGGAATTTTAAGAGATGTTTTTACTATGGGTGCGCGTCCGGTTGCAAATTTAAATTCTCTTAGGTTTGGCAGAATTTGGGGAGATGATAAAACAGCAAAACATCAAAGATATTTGGTTCGTGGCGTTGTTCATGGAATAGGGCATTATGGAAATTGTATGGGTGTTCCTACGATTGGAGGAGAGACATTTTTTGATGAAAGTTATAATGGCAATATTTTGGTTAATGCTTTTACTTTAGGACTTTGCAAGAGTGATGAGATTTTTTATGGACGTGCTGAAGGCATAGGCAATCCTGTTATTTATGTTGGTAGCAAAACCGGTCGTGATGGGCTTGGAGGGGCTGTTATGGCAAGCGATAGCTTTACTGAAGAGAACAAGTCTTTGCGTCCAACTGTTCAAGTTGGCGACCCATTTGCTGAAAAACTGCTTCTTGAAGCGTGTTTAGAGCTTTTTAAAAATGATTATATAGTTGGCATTCAAGATATGGGTGCTGCTGGACTAACATCAAGTTCATTTGAAATGGCAGGACGCAGTGGAAGTGGAATGAAAATGTATCTTGATAGAGTTCCTGCAAGAGAAGAGGGTATGACTCCTTATGAGTTTATGTTAAGCGAATCTCAAGAGAGAATGCTTATTTGTGCTAAAAGAGGATATGAAGATAAGGTATTGGAGATATTTAAAAAGTGGGATTTGGACGCTGAAGTTATTGGAGAAGTTACAGATACGGGCAATATGGAGCTTTTTTGGCACGGTGAAAAAGTTGCTGAAATTCCGGTATCTCCAGTGAGCGAAAAAGCACCAATGCTTGATAGACCGGTTAAAGAGCCAGAGTATCTTAAAGAGATAAAAAACTGCAAATTTGATTTTGAAATTCCAAGTGAAAACAGAATTTTAGAAAAATTTTTAGCTCATCCAGAAGTTAGTGATAAGTCTTGGATATATGAGCAGTACGACTCAATGGTACAAACAAATACTGTAAAAGCTCCCGGAAGTCTTGATGCGAGTGTTATTAGGATAAAAGAGAATGGAAAGGCGATTGCTATGAGTAGTGATTGCAATCCAAGATATAACTATATCGATCCAAAAGGTGGAGCCGCTACTGCAGTTATGGAAAGCGGTAGAAATGTCGCTATGAGTGGAGCAAGACCACTTGCGATAACTGATTGTTTAAACTATGGCAATCCAGAAAATCCTGAAGTTATGTGGCAATTTGCTAAAGGTTGCGAAGGCATAAAAGAGGCTTGTTTGGCACTTAACACTCCAGTAGTAAGCGGAAATGTATCTCTTTACAATGAAACTGATAAAATTGGCGTTTTTCCGACTCCTTCTATAGCGATGGTTGGATTAAATGATGATGCAAATAAAGTTTTACCATCATTTTTTCAAGAAGAGGGAAATAGTATCTATCTTATAGGTGATACGAAAGATGAATTCGGTGGAAGTTTATATCTAAAAGTTTTGGCAAATAGAGTTTGCGGAAGTTTGCCAGAGATTAATTATAAAAATGAGCTTAAACTTTGGGAACTTGTAATCGAAGCGAACAAGCGGGGACTACTTCAATCAGCAAAGGATTTGAATGTTGGTGGAGTTGCTTTAGCTTTAGCAAAAATGGGTGCAAAAAGCGGACTTGGGGCAAATATCAAAACTGGATTTGATGATAGTAAACTTCTTTTTAGCGAAAGTTTTTCAAGAGCCATTGTTGAAGTAAAAGATGAGAAAAAATTTATTGAACTTGCGGAAAAAGTTGGTATTAAGTATAAAAAAGTTGGAGAAATTGCAGGGGATAGATTGGTCATTGATGATAAAATAGATATTGAAATTTCAAAAATAAAAGAGTTATATTTCAACTCATTTAAAAAACTAATCGAACAAGATTTGTGATAAATTTAATTTTTTCCAATCTTTATCATTGTGCAACTTATCAGGTTGCACAAGCACCTTCGTTAATGCTTTTAAGTGATTTTTAGTTATCTTCTTTTTTTCTTGTCTATTTTTTTATATAAAGATATTACTTTATCATAAACATATTCAACAGGTATGTTATTGATGTTGTCTGTGTTGTCGATGTCTTTTGATGATATATTATAGTGTTCGCCAAAAAGTCTATGTTTGTTTGAGTTTGTTTTGCCAAATAAAACTATTTGCGGTATATTTGCTTCTGCTAACATATGAGAAGTTCCACAATCATTTGTAACTGCTAAATCAAGTTTTTTACCAATTTCTATTGTATAAAATACTTTATTGTAAGCATCATCAAGATTTTTTGTTTCTTGTAGTGGAAAAATGGCAAAAGGCAACTCCTTTTTGTACTCCGCATACCAACTATTTTCACTTGGTCCTAAAAATATCACTATTTGAAATCCATCTTTATTTAATTTTTTTGCAAGTTCTTTATAGTGTAACCAACATTTTGAAGGATGTCCAGCTCCTGGAACAAGACCTATGGTTTTATCCTTTTTGGTGAAAAATTTATCGGCTAACTGCCTATGTCTTTCGTCTGGTATGATGCTATTTTGAGGAGTAACAGGCTTTTTTGTTATCGCTTCAAGAAGACTAAGTTCTTGATGCAATACATCCTTTTTTCTTCTATCTTTTGGCTTAAAATCTGAAAATATCCATCTTCTAGTACTAATAACAAATTTTTTATATTTTATCTTCAACATTAAAGCCAAAGTAAAATGGAGTCTTCTTTGCTTATCTATAACCAAATCGAACTCAAACTCTTTTAGTGGCATAAGTTTATTTATGTTCAATCCAATATAAGAAAATTTTAAAATTTCTATTGGGAATATACCTTTTAAAGCATTGTCAAATTCGCACACCCCTCCATTCTTATAGCCCCATGTAATTTTTGCATCAGGAAATTCATCTATTACAGCCTTAAGAAGTTTTGCTGACCTAAT
>JAIRQK010000156.1 GCA_031256525.1 Campylobacteraceae bacterium | reverse complement strand
AGGTAATTTTATCTTTACATATGTACGATACACCTGAAATCATCGCCATACCGATAATAAAAGGCAACAAAAAATATTTAAAATTTATAGATAATGAGACAAAAGGATAAATTTAATGTTCATAGAGACAAGAGGAAATGACAGCAACAGACCAAAAAAAGTAGAGTTTTCTTACGCCATACTAAATCCAAGTGCGAGTTTTGGCGGACTTTATACGCCTGAATCTTTACCAAAAATCGACAATAGTTTTTTTGAAAAAATGAGAAACGAAAACTACAAAACTCTATCGCTAAATATTTTGAAACTTTTTAATATTGATATTGAAGATAGAGTTTTACAAGAAGCGTTAAATCTATACGATAATTTTGACAATAAAACAACCCCTACCCTGCTAACAAAAGTCAAAAGCGACCTTTTTGTCAATGAGCTATATCACGGTCCTACGAGAGCTTTTAAAGATATGGCATTGCAACCTTTTGGTCATATACTCTCTTTCTTAGCGAAAAAAGAGAGTAAAAAATATCTCATTCTTGTTGCAACAAGTGGAGATACTGGTCCAGCAACGCTTGAAACTTTCGCAAATAAAGAAAACATAAAAGTTGTATGTCTCTATCCTGATGGTGGCACGAGCGATGTGCAACGACTTCAAATGGTAACAGAAAATGCGAAAAATCTCAAAGTTATCGGCATAAAAGGCAATTTTGATGATGCACAAAATGCGTTAAAATCGCTACTTACTGATAGTGATTTTAATAAAATGCTAAAAGATAACAACATAAATTTAAGTGCTGCGAACTCTGTAAATTTCGGAAGAATTATCTTTCAAATTATCTATCATATCTCATCGTATATTGAACTTGTCAAACAAAATGAGATAGAAATTGGTGAAAAAATATATATCACAATTCCAAGTGGAAACTTTGGAAATGCTTTGGGAGCTTATTATGCTAAAAAAATGGGCTTACCAATTGAAAAAATATTTATCGCTTCAAACATCAACAACATTTTGACAGAATTTATAAATAGCGGAGTTTACGATATTAGCAACAAAAAACTTTTAAATACAACCTCACCTGCTATGGATATATTAATCTCTTCAAATGTTGAAAGAGTTTTGTTTGATAAGTTTGGAAGTGCAAGATGTAAAGAACTTATGGAGTCTTTGGCAAAAAATAAAAAATATTCGCTCACAAAAGATGAGTTAGTGCTTTTACAAGAGGACTTTGAAGCTGTTTTTTGTGATGACAATTTCGCCCTTGAAACAATTAAGCACTATGTAAACAAAGAGTATATAATGGATCCTCACACTGCAACTTGTATCAAAGCGTACAACGAGCTAAAAACAAAAGATATTCCTTGCGTTATATGCTCAACTGCAGAGTGGACAAAATTTGCTCCAACAATGCTAAATGCGATTAGAAATGATGATAAAAAATATTCCGATAAAGAGGCGCTTGAAGAGATTAGCAAAACTTTAAATGCAAAAATACCCGAATGTATAAGCTCGCTATTTTCCAAAAAAATCGTACACGATGTAGTTATTGAAAAAAGTGATATAAAAAAAGAGATATCTTCATTTATAAAAGGCAATCAATGATAATAATTCCAGCAAGACTTGCTTCTACGAGATTTCCAAATAAAGTTTTAACTGAGATTCTTGGTCTTCCGATGGTTATAAGAACTGCTAAGGCGGTTGAATGTGTGGACAATGTTGTAATTGCAACTGATTCAGATGAGGTTATCAAAGTTGCTAAAGAGTACAACATAAATGCTGTTCTTACAAGCACTTCGCACAATAGCGGAACTGATAGAATAAATGAAGCAGCAAGCAAACTTGGATTAAAAGATACGGAAATCATTATAAATATACAAGCTGATGAGCCATTTATAGAGCCACAAATAGTACAATCTGTCAAAACTCAAATTGAGAAAATCTCAAAACAGAGTGATTTTACAATGGTTAGCTGCTACAAAAAAGTGGATATCACAGAAGCAAATAGTCCAAATCTCGTAAAAGTAGTTTTAGATAAAAACAACAAGGCTCTATACTTTTCAAGAAGTCTCATTCCATATGATAGAGAAAATATCAAAATACCATATTTCGCACATCTTGGGATTTATGGCTTTACTTATGGAAGTCTAAAAGAGTTTTGTAATTTTAAAGAAGCACCTTTAGAGAATATCGAAAAATTAGAGCAACTTCGTGCATTATATAACGGAAAACAGATAGATATGATAGAGGTAAAAAGTCAAAGTTTTGGAATTGATACAAAAGAGGATTTGCAAAAAGCACTTAATCTATTTGGTTAAGTTTTTTTCTTTGACTCGTGGGGGGATAATCTATTAAAAAAATTGATAGCCCCTGCTACAAATCTATACAAAAACCACACTGCAAAAGATAATGCGATAACGATTAATATGCTCAAAATAAACGCATGGTTAATATAAAGTGTTGAAATAGTTATATCAACATTTGCCGAAAGGTATCCTGATAAGATGACAATCAAACCTCCAATGACCATAACTATGAAACTGTTTCTTTGCCAAAGAAGATGGTCATTTACCCAATTATCCTTTTTGCTATCATAATAAATAAACGACAATACTCCAGCTGTTAAAAAAGTAACTGATGGTAAATGTCTAAAACCACTACCTAAACTAATATTTGCGAAGTACCAAATCATAAATGCACTAACCACAACTATTACATATAAGAAAAAAAGCTCATATATTAGTTTGGCTTTTTTTATAATATCATCATCTTGCATTTTACTCTCCTATGTTTGCAATTTGTTTATTTTACATTACATCATCTAATATTTCATTTATATGTTTTAAAAACTCACTCTCATTTTTAAACCCAACAATTTGAAAATTTTTCAGTTCAATGTTGTCTTTATAAAATATAATTCCCGGAGGTCCGTAAAGCTCAAAATATTTCAAAAGCTCTTTATCATTATCATTATATTTTGTTACATCAATTTTAATAAGCACAAACTCTTTTAACTTCTCTCTCACATTTGGCTTACTCAAAGTCTTGTTTTCTAACTCTTTACAGGTTGAACACCAAGAGGCTGTAAATTTTATCATTATCGGTTTTTGCTCTTTTGCGACAATATCTTTTAGCTCTTTTAAACTCTTTATATGTAAATAGTTATCATCTTTTTTGTTTTCTTTTTGCGAGATAATATTTTGCAAAGGATTTAACAAAGAACCAGCTCCACTAACTCCACCAATAAAAACTAAAGCTCCATAAATCAAAACAATAAAGGAGATAATTTTTAATAGTTTTGAGATATTTTTGTTAAAAACTCCAAAATATAAAGATATTCCGACTATTAATAAACCATAAAATATCAAAGCTATGCTCTCTTCTATCGCGCGAGATAGCATCCAAACTGCCATAAAAAGCAAAACTATCCCAAAAAAATTCATAACTCTATTCATCCAAACACCAGGTTTTGGTAAAAATCTTCCAGCACTTAGTCCAATTAAAAGTAGCGGAACACCCATACCAAAACTCATAACAAAAAGTGCAGCTGCACCAAGAAAAGCATTACCACTATGACTTATGTATAAAAGTGCACCAGCAAGTGGAGCAGCAACGCAAGGTCCAACTATCAATGCAGATAAAAATCCCATAATAACAACACCAAGCAAACCATTTTTGCCTGAAGATAATTTTGATATTTTTGTTTTAAGAGAGTTTGAAATATCAATACTATAAACTCCAAACATCGATAACGCAAGCAAAACAAACAATATACTAAATAGTAAAATTACCCAAAAATTTTGAAGTGTACTTTGTAAATTTGCTCCAAAAATTCCTGCGATAACCCCTACTATCGCATAAGCAACTGAGGCTGAAAAAACATAAATAAATGATAACAAAAATCCTTTTTTTGAACTCATATTGTCTTTTGAGTTATTTACAATTATAGATGAGAGTATCGGTATCATAGGAAAAACACACGGTGTCAAAGAGAGCAAAAGCCCAAAACCAAAAAAACTGATTAAAACAAAAAAGATACTTTTATCAAAAAACATAAAGGCAATTTTTCCGCGTTCTGAATTTGTATTTATATTTTTCACACTTTGTACTTGCAAAACAAAATTTTCACTCAAAGGCGGATAGCAAGTTATTCCACCATTTGCACAACCTTGATATGTAAACTTAAGCGTAGTTTTGCCTTTTATGCCATTTGCTCTTAAAATATCAATCGGCACAATTGCTTCAAAATGCTCAAAATAGACTTTTTTGTCATTGTAAATTTTTGAATTTGACTTTTGAGAAGCGTTTGTGAAGTTAAATTTTTTAGATTTTACTACCTCAAAAACAAAATTATCATCTAAAAGATAGACACCATCTGCCATTTTAATATCCAAAAACAGAAAGTCATCTCTTTGCGTAACACTCGCATTGAAAGCCTCTTCTGTGGGTATAATCTTCATCTGTGCATAAACAATAGAAGTTAAAAAGATAAAAATAAAAACTACTTTTTTCATTAAGCTATCCTTTATAAATGACTAAATATTGTATCAAAGCAACCTTATATTTTATCTATATTTATAACTTCATTTAGTAAAATCAAAATTTCAAAATGCAATTAAAGGGGATATATGAAAAACGACGATGACAAAAACAAGTTGAGTTACGAGGAAGAACTGACACTTTTACAGATAGAACTAACGAAACTTCAAAAATATGTTAAAGAGAAAGGCTTAAAAATTTTAATTATCTTTGAGGGGCGAGATGCTGCTGGAAAAGGCGGAGCGATAAAAAGATTTACTGAACATATAAATCCAAGAGGTGCTAGAGTAGTAGCACTTGAAAAACCGTCTGACAAAGAAAAAACACAGTGGTATTTTCAAAGATATGTTGCACATCTTCCATCTGGCGGAGAGATGGTTTTTTTTGATAGGTCTTGGTATAACAGAGCTGGAGTTGAACCGGTTATGGGTTTTTGTACTCCTCAAGAGAATCAAGAGTTTTTATTAGAAGTTCCTATTTTTGAAAATTTACTGATAAAATCTGGCATCAAACTTTTTAAATTCTATTTTTCAATTAGCAAAGAAGAGCAAAAAAAGAGATTTAAAGCAAGAGCGAAAAATCCATTAAAGCAGTACAAACTATCACCTGTTGATGAAAAGTCTCAAGAACTTTGGGATCAATATACGATAGCTGAACACTCTATGTTTCTAACATCAGACACTAAAATATCTCCTTGGTGTGTCGTAAAATCAGACGATAAGAAAAAAGCGAGAATTAATTCTATTAAATATTTGCTAAAAGATATAAAATATGATGGGAAAATCGATGAAAAGCACTTTGAGATAGATGATAAAATCATTAAATCCGGAGCAGAAATCATCAACGCATTATCAAATAATATGGGTATTTAAATACCCATATTTATCTTGTAAAAGCTATACCCAGCCCTACTCTGTTTGTTTTTCTGTTATAGTCTATTAGACTTTCGCCATACCCATAAAAGTATTGCAGATATCCAAAAAGTCCGGTGTCAAATATAGGAAAAGTCCAATCAACTTGTGCAGCACCGTGATTATCGCTAAAATCAAAATTATTTCTAAGTGTCATTTTGAAAAGATTTCTTTTATATGGTATCACAATATTCAAGTCGCCATGACCTATATAATCTTCAATATCTTGATTATCTTTTGCTATATCAAATCCATACCAAACTCTTGGCACAAAAAACATTCCAGAAAACTGAAAATATCCCTCCAAATACAATCTATTCCACGAACGCGATATCCCAAGGCTATCACCTTGCCCATTTGACTCATGCAAATAACCAAATTGAAACCCTTTTAAAAACGACTTCATCTCCACAAGTGGAACATCTACATATATTTCTGGCAAATAGTTTGTTTCTCTAAAAGGTGCTGAATTTTCGGTTATCTGCCACCAAGAACGTTGTGTGTAAGCAACGCCGATTTTCTCGTCAAAGCCAAACAGATTTTCAAAAATATCTTTTTTCAAGCTAATCTGAAAAGCTGTTTCAAAGTGTTTTCTACCATCATCATATGATTTAAAATTATAAGTTGTCGGCAAAAAATAGGTCGAACGGTATGGCATAAGCCCAAAAACTGAACTCATCAATTGAAAAACATTATTTTTCGTCTCAATATCACCATACTCATCTGAATATTTACTAAAAATTTTTTCACTATTTTTTATGTAGGTTATCGCAGTTTGAATAGCTGGAAGAGTACTGTTTTGCGAAAGAGCCTCCTCTAAAGCACCGTTACTATCGCTATAATCACTATATGCCAAAGATTTTGCTGCCTCCTTGTACCAATACATCGCACTTTCAAAATCTTTTTCATTTTCGTACATAGCTGCTAATTTAAATGCGGCAGTTTTGTTGCCATTTAACGCTTCAACTTTCAAGCCCTCATACTCATTTGCAAACAAAAAAGTAGCCACACATAAAAACAGAATATATTTTTTCATTTAAATATCCATAAATCTAAAAATTATTTAAGAAGCCCGAAACCTGGAAGTTTATATGAACGCTCTTTGGCATAAACTCTTTTGCCATTAACGATATCATATTTCCAAATCGGAGCTTTTTGTTTAAAATCTTCTACAAACTCATCAACTATCTCTAACGCCACTCTTCTTTTTGGCGACACAACACCTGCAATGTATGAAGAGTGATGATTTGCCACATCTCCCAATGAGTGTGCCATCAACAAAACAACATCTTGCTCTTCAACTTTTTTTTGCCACTCTTTAAACCAACTATTTAAAATCGGCTCATATATATCAAAACTAAGCCCTTCAATACCGTTTTCATCTCTTACAATACCAACAAATGTTATAAAAGCGCCATAATTTTTTAAACTATATTTTTTATACCAAGAGTTCAGTATCTCTTCAACATTTAACGCACCATTATAAATTTCAACCATTTTTTTCAGCCTCCACAAACAGGTGGAAGAAGAACGATTTTGTCGTTTTTGTCTATTTTGATATCCATATTAAAAACAAGCTCATCATTGACTGCGATTGAGCAAACATCAAGCCATTTGCTGATTTCGCTATCTTTTTTTAAAATATCTCTTAACTCTTGCAAGTTTTTTATATCAACTTCTAAACTCTCTTTATTGGATAGTGGTCCTAAAAACTCTACTTTTGCCATTTTAACCCTTAAACAAAAAAGAGATTATATCATAAACTTTGCAATAGAAACTACACCATTCATAACACTACCTCTTTATTGCGCTCTAAGTTTACTTTGTTTAGATTTATTTGCAAGGATAAAGTTTTCTAATATTTAATTTTCTAAGTACATTTTTAAGCTCTTTTGGCATCTCCTCTTTTTTAAAATTTTCTAATTCTAAAACTATCTACCCCTACTTATACCCATTGTATTTTCAATAGCTTTTTTTGTAAGTTTTAATGCTTCATCTGCACGATTTCCAAATGCTACACTAAACTGTTCTTTACTCTCTTTACTATTTAAAAAATTTAGAGCACTCTTTTTATCTTTTGATATTTCAACTCTGATTATATTTACTAACTCTTGTTGATTGCTATCTAATTTTTTATATTCAATGTTTTGTTTTGATAATATGGCTTTGTTCAGCTTGAGCAGGTGTTTTGTTGTTGTTAAGTTCATTAGAGTATTTGGCTCGATTATTGTCTTTTGTTAGTTCTTCTGTTTTAATCATATCACTACTGTTTGTTCTAACTATTTTTAATTGTTCAGTGGTTAAATGGTTGCTGATTTAATACTCGTTAGATTTAAAAACTTATCTTTTTCAATATTCTTTATTTTTGTTATATCACTATTTTTTACAAGTTCTGGAAACTCTGTTTGGCTAAATACAGAATTAAGTCCTCTTTCCTCTCCTACGATCAATATAACTTCGCCCTTTGCAGATGAAGCAAATCTTTGTGAAGCTTCTGCCCAAACACCATCTGTTGCATGGTAGATTTTTTCGTTGTCGAATGTCTCTATTTTTGATTTTGCGATTTCCATAGCTTCTGGGGACAAATCACCAGTCAAATAAGCCTTATAATCATCAACTACTGTTGCATATATAGCATTCTTAAATTCTACAGAATCTAAAAACTTTCCAACATCTGTTTTATCAATAATTCTTACATTTGGATCTTTAGCCATTTCTTTAGCTATATCCCAAGCCTTCATTGCCGTTTCATCATTTACCTTTACGCTTCCACTATAAAGAACAGTTTTTGAACCTGCCATATCTGCATTAACATCTTTTGCTAAATCTAATATTGCTTGTTGTTTCTCTGCTGCTGATAAGTCCTTATATTTTTCATCACTTATTAACTTTGCTAATGCATATTTTGCTTCATCAAATGTCATCATTATATTATCTCTCCATTATATTCTAAGTCTATTTTGCAGGTATTGCCTTTATCTTTCATGTATGATACAAGATATGGATCACCACAAGACTCTTCAAATGCCTCTTTTAAATCTTTAAGTATTTGCTCTTTTTGGTCTTCAATCTCTTTAGGGATTTCAAGTTCAAGGATTTTTTTATATATGTATAGCTCTTTTTTTTCGCGATTAAACTTTTTTTCTATATCTTTGGTTTTTACAGACACCAAATATCCTTTGTAATAAAGATGCCACTTAATCCATATCTCTTCCCAAGAGTCTTCTGTATCAATTAGTCTAATATGATACCTAAGCCATCTCTCTCTATCTATTGCCCAACGACTACCACCATAATACCCTGTTCTCTCTTTTATCTCCGCAAGATTATATTTTTCATAATCCTCTTTAGATATCTCTTCATTTACATAAGCCATTTGTTATCCTTTGTGTTTTTTTATATGCGTAAAACTTGTGTGTGATTATACATAAATTTATTAAGTGAGAGAAATTAAGGCATAATCTGTATCAAATTATGATTTGTGCTATGGCATTTACATTAAATCATTTGCTAAATTAAAAAAATATGGTATAAAAAATGTATCTAAAAAATATTTTTTAGATAATAGTTTAATTAATATTTTTGTAAAATAGCCTTTTTAATTTGCAATTTAGTTATGAGAAATCAAAGGAGAGTCTTGATTTTTGGAAAAATTGATTATATAAATTTATTACCTTTTCATATTTTCTTGAAAAAAGAGTCTTTACAAAACTCATTTAAACAGTCGATTGCTTACAAACAAAGTTATCCTTCTCGTTTGAACAAAATGCTTAAAAATCGCAAAATTGATGCTGCTTTTATCTCAAGTATTGCTAGTGCAAACAGAAATTTTAAAACTATAAAAGCTGGAATTGTCGCTAAAAAAAGTGTTCAAAGCGTAATTGTAAAACCGGGCGTTAGTAAAAAAGACCCGCATTCTGCTACTTCAAACATTTTAGCTGATATACTAAATCTAAAAGGTGAAGTCATTATAGGCGACACGGCTTTAAAGGCGTACTTAAACAACAAAGAGAGTTATATTGATTTGGCAAAAGTTTGGACTGAAAAATACAATCTTCCTTTTGTCTTTGCAAGACTAAGTGTGAATAAAAATTATAGCTTTTACAAAAAAATAGGAACTAAGTTTACAAACAAAAAGATATTTATTCCAAGATATATTTTAAATGATTATGCTGAAAAAAGAGATGTTAAAACTGAAGATATTATTCAATATTTAAAGCATTTAAGTTATAAAATAGACAAAAAAGCACAAGCTGGATTGGATTTGTTTTTAAAAAAAAGTAGATTAAAAAAATTTTTTAAGGAGAGAGTATGAAGATTAAGAAAATGGTCGAAAGAATTTTACATTCAACCATAGCAAGTACACCTGGGCAACCAGAGTTTTACCAAGCAGTTGAAGAGGTTTTAACTTCGTTAGAACCGCTTTTAGCACGTGAAGATAAGTATGAAAAATACAACATTATCGAAAGAATTGTAATTCCTGAGAGACAAATACTTTTCCGTGTTACATGGATAGATGATAAAGGTAAAATTCAGACAAACATAGGTTATCGTGTTCAATTTAACTCAGCTATTGGACCATACAAAGGTGGTTTAAGATTTCACCC
>JAIRQK010000018.1 GCA_031256525.1 Campylobacteraceae bacterium | reverse complement strand
ATATCCATAGTGCTGGAGAACACCTACGCCGGTTATTTATAGAGCTACAAGACAGTGGTTTATCTCTATGGATGAAAAAGAGAAATTAAACTTAAGAGATACCGCTCTAAAAGAGATAGAGAAAACAAAATTTTATCCAGAAAGCGGATATAAAAGACTAAATAGTATGATAGAAAATCGCCCTGATTGGTGTATTTCAAGACAGAGAGATTGGGGTGTGCCGATAGCTTTTTTTAGAGACAAAGAGAGTAAAAAGGCTATTTTTGATGAGGTTGTTTTAGATAATATCGCTCTGATTTTTGAAAAACATGGAGCTGATGCGTGGTGGAGTAAAGAGATTAAAGATTTGCTTCCGTTAAATTCAAAATACAATCCGGACAAATTAGAAAAAGTGATGGATATTTTAGATGTTTGGTTTGATAGTGGGAGTACATGGAAAGCAGTTTTAAACTCAAAAGAGTATGATGCGGGAAGTTATCCTTCAAGTATGTATTTAGAGGGAAATGACCAACATCGTGGCTGGTTTCAAAGCTCTCTTTTGGTAAGTGCGGCAATTAATGAAGTTGCTCCATATAAAACGATTATCACTCATGGATTTACTGTTGATGAAAATGGCGAAAAAATGAGCAAATCAAAAGGAAATGTTGTCTCCCCTTCAGATATTGCAAAAAGATATGGTGTTGAAATTTTAAGACTTTGGGTTGGCGTTAGCGACTATACAAGCGAACTTAAAATTAGCGAAAATATCATTAAACAAGTTTCAGAGCAATATAGAAAAATAAGAAACACATTAAGATTTTTACTTGCCGGAATAGATGATTTAGAAACTATAATGAATGTAGAAGAGCTTGGCGTTTTAGATAGGTGGATACTAAAAATTGCCAAAAAAACTTTTGACGAAGTTGAGGCTGCTTTTAGAGACTATAACTTTTCAAAAGGTTATTTTATTTTAGCAAATTTTATAGCAGTTGAACTTAGCGGTATCTATCTTGATATTAGCAAAGATAGACTCTATTGTGATGAGAAAAATTCAAATATTCGTCGTTCGACTCAAAGTGCTATGGCTTTAATTTTAAAAAGTTTTATGGGGATCATTGCACCAGTTCTAACATATACTATTGATGAATTGATAGAAAATGCACCAAAAGTTATTAAAAACGAAAATAGTGATGTTTTTGATATTGAATATGTTTCACTTCCTGAGATAAGTTGTAAATTAGATGGAGAATTTTTAATCAAATCAAGAGAGAAGTTTTTTGAGATAGTCGATAAACTTAAAAAAGATAAAATTATAAAATCAACATTAGAGTTAAATCTTGTTTCAAAATCAGCTGAGCTTGAAAAGTTTAGTTTGGTTGATGCGGAGGATTGGTTTACAATTAGTGAAATAGTTGAAAAAAGCGAAGGTGAGATTTTGGGCGAATTTGTTATTAATGAAGAGAAATTTTTAATTACAAGAGCCACAAAAGAGAAATGTCCAAGATGTTGGAAATTTAAAGCAGAAAAGAGCGAATGTTTATGTGAGAGATGTCAAGGAGTTGTCAGTGTTTGATTTAGCTAGTCCTGTTAAATTTTCACTTGTACTTTTGGTGGTATTTTTTATTTGCATTTTGATAGCAATTGGAATTTTATGTGTAAGACACAAAGCAAAAAAGATAAAGGAGAGAGAGGCTTGATTACTTTAAAAGAAGCACTAAAACTTCCTAAAGAAGAGATAAAAAATGTAAGAGCTGATTTGGCTAAAAAGATAAAAGAGAAAGCGTATATTGGTGCATATGTGGAGCAATTAACTAAACAAGAGTTAAGCGTAAAAGGCGAAGGCATACCAATTGCAATAAAAGACAATATTCAAGTAAGTGGGTGGGATATCACATGTTCTTCAAAGATATTGCAAGGATATGTTGCACCTTATGATGCGACAGTTATAGCAAATATGCAAAAAGCAAATTTATCACCATTTGGTAGAACAAATATGGACGAATTTGCTATGGGAAGCACTACTGAAACATCTTATTATGGACGAACTCTAAATCCTCTAAATGTCGAATGTGTTCCGGGGGGCAGTAGTGGAGGAAGTGCGGCTGCTGTTGCTGGTGGAATTGCTATAGCTGCTCTTGGAAGTGATACTGGTGGAAGCATTAGACAACCAGCTGCATTTTGCGGTTGTGTTGGTTTGAAACCAACTTATGGAAAAGTTAGCAGATACGGACTTAGTGCGTACTCAAGCTCACTTGACCAAATAGGACCAATCACTCAAAATGTTGAAGACACTGCAATTTTATATGATATTATTGCTGGAAATGATGTAAAAGATTCTACAAGTGCAAAGATATCACATAAACCGGTAGCCCCAAATTTAAACACCAACAGAAAATTAAAGATTGTTATTATCGAAAATTTTGTAAATGATGCATCAGAAGATGTTAGAAATGCAATCATTTCTGCTGGTAAAGAGTTGGAAAAAGCTGGACACGAAATCGTTTACAAAAGTATTTTAAATTCAAAATATGATGTAGCAGCATATTATATTATCTCTACAGCAGAAGCAAGTGCTAATTTAAGCAGATATGATGGTGTTAGGTATGGCAACCGCGTAGATAGCCACAACTTAAAAGAGATGTATATAAAAACAAGAAGCGAAGGTTTTGGTGAAGAGGTAAAGAGAAGAATATTGCTAGGAACTTTTGTTCTAAGTAGTGGATATTATGATGCTTACTATGTTCAAGCTCAAAAAGCAAGAGGGCTTATAAAACAAAATTATGAAAATATTTTGAAAGAAGCTGACCTTATTTTATCTCCAGTTGCACCAACTGTAGCTTTTAAATTTGGCGAAATTACGAACCCTCTTGATATGTATTTAAGTGATATTTATACGATAGGCGTTAATTTAGCTGGACTTCCAGCAATTTCCATTCCAATAGGAATATCCAAAAACAATATGCCAATAGGCGGACAATTTATTGCAAAAGCGTATGATGAGCAGACATTGTTAGATGGTGCATTGATTTTAGAAAA
>JAIRQK010000013.1 GCA_031256525.1 Campylobacteraceae bacterium | reverse complement strand
AAAATCTCATCTGTGGTTCAAATGAGGAAAATTACCATATGGTTGGCGTCTCTATGTTCAATTTCAATTCAGATAGATATGCTGATTTGGTTGAAGTAAAAGAGGGTGATTGTTGTCCAAATTGTGGTGAAAAACTTAAAATATCAAAAGGGATAGAAGTTGGTCATATTTTTCAACTGGGACAAAAATATTCATCGTCAATGAACGCAACATTTTTAGACCAAAATGGCAAAACACAGCCATTTTTTATGGGTTGTTATGGTATTGGAGTAAGTAGGCTTATTGCGGTTATGATTGAGGCAAATCACGATGAAAAAGGCTGTATTTGGAATGATGTCGTCGCTCCATTTCAATTAGATATCATTGTTTCAAACATTAAAGATGATGAGCAAAATGGATTTGCAACAACTATTTATAACGAATTAATCAGCGAAGGTTTTGAAGTTTTACTTGATGATAGAAATGAGAGATTTGGTTTTAAAATAAATGATTTTGAGTTATTGGGATTTCCATATGCTCTTGTTATAGGCAAAGGTTTACAAAATGGCGAAGTGGAACTTATAAAAAGAGATACTTTAGAAAAGAGAATTTTACACACAAAAGATGTCAAATCTATCATAAAGGAAATTTTATCTTGAAAGCGATTTTGTTTTTAGCCTATCTTTTTGTTGAGGTTTATGTAACAATAACTATTGCTTCTGAGATTGGTTTTTTCTTTACATTTTTAACTATTGTTTTTACGGCTATTTTTGGAATTATTTTAATTTTTAAGACACCTTTTAAAATTGCTGAAATTATGCAAAATGTTTTAGGAAAAGCTTCATCGTTTATAGCTATCGGAATTTCTGCAATTCTTAGAATTTTTGCAGCGATATTGCTCATTTTTCCGGGTTTTTTTGGCGATATATTGGGTCTAATTTTGCTTGTTGTCTCAATTTTAATAACACCAAAAATAGATGCGTATAATGATAAACACTCCAAAGAGAGCAAAAACAAGGAGGAGATTATTGATGTTGAAATTATTGTTGATAATGGCAATAAGTAGTTGTTCTTTATTGTTTGCTAACTCCATAGAGAAAAGACTTGAAGATTATTTTGTAGCTTCACTTAGTAGATACAACATAAAAGAGTTTCAGATAAATGATATCAAGCAGCTTGATTATCCAAATGGGTGGAGTGCATATTTTATAAGTTTAAAATATAATATTCAAGAGAGAGATATTTTGATGAGTGATGTTGTTTTTTCCGATAATGTGTCAATAAGCAGAGATTTTATAGAGATAGAGAGTAAAAAAAGTCTAAAAGAAGAGCTGCTTAAAAAAAATGAAAATAGTAAAAATATAGTAGAAGAGAGCAAATGAAAGAGTTAATAATAGCAACAAGAGGAAGCAAACTTGCTCTTTGGCAGTCCGAACACATAAAGTCTTCTTTAGAGGATAAATATCCATATTTGTGCGTGAAACTTAAGGTTATGAAGACAAAAGGGGATAAAATTCTTGATACTCCTCTTGCAAAAATTGGTGGAAAAGGGCTTTTTACAAAAGAGCTTGAAGATGCAATGCTAAATGGTAAAGCACACATAGCTGTTCACAGCTTAAAAGATGTTCCAGTTGAGTTTCCAAAAGGTCTAAAACTTGGAGTTATCACAAAAAGAGAAGACGTAAGAGATGCGATTTTGTCAGAAAGATATGAAAATATTGATGCTTTGCCAAAAGGTGCAGTTGTTGGTACGACAAGTTTAAGACGCAGAATGCAACTTCTTAAAAATAGACCAGATTTAATTGTAAAAAATTTAAGAGGAAATGTCAATACAAGAATTCAAAAATTAAAAAACGGTGAATATGATGCGATTTTACTTGCAACTGCTGGAATAAAAAGGCTTGAGCTTCAAAAAGAAGTGAACTGTTTTTCTCCTATAGGCTTGGATTATATGATACCTGCTATGGGACAAGCGGCTTTGGGAATTGAAATTGTTGATGATGTAAAAATTGAGGAGATAGTAAGTTTTTTAAATGATAAAAAATCAGTAATTGAAACGAGGGTGGAGAGGGATTTTATCGCTAAATTAAATGGCGGTTGCCAAGTTCCAATAGGTATAAATGCAGTTTTGGACAAAGACTCTATTTTTGTAAGTGCGATAGTTGGACTTCCTGATGGAACAAACTGTCTGCACATAGAACATAAAGATAGTGTAGAAAATTATGAAGGTATAGGCTCAAAACTTGCCGATATTTTCATAGAAAAAGGTGCAAAAGAGATACTTAAGGCTGCTGAAGCAATGGCTATGAGCACAATTTTTAGCTAAAGGGATTTTATGCAAAATACGATTGATTTACTAAAAGAGAATGGTCTTTTAAGAGTTATTGGTGAACCTGTTGATATTGACTTGGAAATGTCCCATATTGCGTACATTGAAGCAAAAAAGAGCGACTCGAAAGCACTCCTATTTTTAAAACCTATAAGTAAGAGACTTGGAAAAGAGTTTCCTATGCCAGTACTGATGAATACTTTTTGTTCCCATAAGGCAGTAGAGATTATATTTGGTAGAAAAGTTGATGAAATTTCAAATGAAATTGAAGAGCTTATAAAGATGAAAATGCCATCAGGTATTGCAGCAAAGGCGGAGTTTTTGGCAAAAATGGTCTCTCTAAAAAATGTTCCGCCAAAACGCATAAAAGGAAAAGGGCTTTGTCAAGAGTTTATAAAAAAAGATGAAAAGGTAAATTTATATAACCTTCCTATTTTGACAACTTGGTCAAAAGATGCTGGTCCTTTTATAACTATGGGGCAAGTTTATACTCAAAGTTTAGATGGAAAAAGACAAAATCTTGGAATGTATAGACTTCAAGTTTACGATAAAAATCATCTTGGAATGCATTGGCAAATTCATAAAGATGGAATGCATTTTTTTCACGAGTATAAAAAAGCTGGTGTTAAAATGCCGGTTTCTGTTGCAATTGGTGGCGATCCGCTTTATATTTGGTGCGGACAAGCGCCAATGCCAAATGGTTTTTTCGAGCTTTTATTGTATGGAATTATTAAAGAGAAAAATGCAAAACTTGTAAAATCATTAACAAATGAGATATATATTCCATACGATGCCGATATCGTTTTAGAGGGATATGTTGACCCAAAAGTTGTGTCATTAGAGGGACCATTTGGAGATCATACTGGTTTTTATACGCCAAAAGAAGAGTATCCAGCTATGAATGTTACATGCATAACAAGCAAACATGAGCCTGTGTATCACGCTACAGTTGTAGGCAAACCACCATTAGAAGATAAATATATGGGATATGCAACTGAGAGAATATTTTTGCCATTACTAAAAACAACGACACCTGATTTGATTGACTATAAAATGCCAGAAAATGGTGTTTTCCACAATCTTATTTTGGCAAAAATGTCTCCGCAATATTATGGACATGCAAAACAGTTTATGCACGCTTTTTGGGGCGTTGGACAGATGAGTTTTGTAAAACATGCTATATTTGTTGATGAAAATGCACCGCAACTTGATGATTATAAAAATATCACAAAATATATTTTAAATAGAATTGATAAAAAAAATATTTTAATAAGTGAAGGTGTTTGTGATGTGCTTGATCATGCTTCAAATATTAGTGGATATGGCGGTAAACTCGGCATTGATTGTACAGGAGAGGAAGTTGAAGTCGCTCAAAGAGAGATTATAAACGATAACGAACTATTTCGCAAAATGGCTGATGTGGAAAAAAGTGTTAAAAGTCTCTGCCAATATGAGATAGATACAAAAACACCAATTTGTGTAATTGCTGTTAAAAAAGAGGAAAATGTAAGAAATATTTTTGAAAAATTAAAAATATTTAAAAATAATACGAGACTTTTAGTTTTTGTTGACTATGATAAGGATACTGTTACAAATCCATATATGCTTGTTTGGAAAGTTGTTAATAATATTGACGCACAAAGGGATTTGTTTATCGATGATGATATTTTTGGTATTGATGCAACAAGCAAAAACAGGGAGTTTGATAACTATTTAAGGGTTTGGCCACAGAGCGTAGAGTGTGATAAGGGCGTCATTGGATCTTTACAAAAACGAGGTTTGATTGATGTTGATGAAGAGCTTTTGAGAAAATATTGGATTTAATTCGTGTAATAAACACAAGAAAGGATGTATTATGATTAGGCAGGTATTTCAACCTTTGGTTAACAGATTTTGTATTCCAAGACCAACTCTTGTAGAGTGGCAAAAGTGCATAAAGAATGAAAAGCTAAAGAATTGGCGAGCTACACACTTAGAGTATCTAAGGGAGCAAGTTGAAGTTGAGAATCAAACAAAATTAGAGCTTTCTCAGAAAGGTGTTTTGGTTGATGATCTATTTAGTATTTGTGTCTATCTTTTTCTTAATAATAAGAGATCTGTTCCGACAAAAGATAATTTTATGAGAGAGTTTAGACATTTTATGCTTCATCCTGAAAACTCTATTGAGTATCAACACGATTTTGCAAAGAGAATTTGGAAAGAAGAGGTTGTAGATGAGCGGAAGATAAGAGTTGGCGAATATTTCAATATTTTAAAACTCATAGATACTTTGACATCTTTTCAATATTATGTTTTATTAAGAGTGGCACTTAAATTTGTTTTTGAAATTTATGAAAATGAGAATATGATGTGCAAAAAAGGGCTTATTGGCAAAACTTGGCAAGAGTTACATATGTATGATAAGGCATTTTCTCATAAAAAATTAGAAAGCTATTTTAAATATGAGAAAATATTATAAGGTAAAATTAATTTTACCGTTATAATATTATGTATATAATGAATAAGAGAGTAATATTAATGAAAAGATAGTATTACTATAGCTCATATTGATGCAACATAAACTTTGTGAATTTAATGATAGATTGTGATATATTGAAGAGTAATATTATCCTATTTTTTTGTTTCATTTATTCACTTATTTATATGTTTAAAATCTCTTTGAGTAAAGTTTTTTTTACCTTTTATTTTTTATAATATTTTGTGAGATTATAATTGTAGCAATTCAAAAATCTAAAAATTGAATATTTTAGGAGTATTTATGGAACAACAAAATTTGTACCACAGGCTTTCACAAAGGATCAAAGAGATATCTAATCTTCCTAAGTTAAAAGAGGAGAGATCGATACAAGATTTGATAAGTGAAAATGGAGTTTCGCGTCGTGATTTTATGAAATGGGCAGCTTCTATGACAGCAATGCTCTCTCTTCCTGCGTCATTCTCTCCACTTATTGCACAAGCAGCAGAAGTAAGCGACAGGCTTCCAGTTATTTGGTTGCATATGGCTGAGTGTACTGGTTGTAGCGAGAGTTTATTAAGGACGGATACGCCTACCATTGATAGTTTAATTTTTGATTATATATCTTTAAAATACCATGAAACTATTATGGCTGCATTTGGGTGGCAAGCTGAGCATAACTTAAAAGAAGCTATTGAAGAACACAAAGGAAAATATATTTTAATGGTTGAGGGCGGAATACCTGCTGGTAGTAGTGATTTTTACTTAACTATTGGTGGACACGGAGAAACAGGACAAAAAAGTGCAAAAGAAGCAGCAAATAACGCTGCGGCAATATTTGCAATTGGAACTTGTTCAAGTTTTGGTGGAATTCAAGCAGCTCACCCAAATCCTACAAATTCACAACCATTAAGCAAAATTACAAATAAGCCTGTTATAAATGTTCCAGGTTGTCCTCCAAGTGAAAAAAATATTGTTGGAAATGTGCTCCATTACATTTTATTTGGAACGCTTCCAGCACTTGATGTATTTAATCGTCCAAAATGGGCTTACGGTCTTAGAATTCATGATTTGTGTGAAAGAAGAGGTCGTTTTGACGCAGGAGAATTTGTTCAAAGATTTGGTGATGAAGGTGCAAAACAAGGCTATTGCTTATATAAAGTTGGTTGTAAAGGACCATATACTTTTAACAATTGTTCAAGAGAGAGATTTAACCAACATACATCTTGGCCAGTTCAAGCAGGACATGGCTGTATAGGTTGTAGCGAGCCTGATTTTTGGGACACTATGGGACCTTTTGAAGAGCCTATGGCTGATAGAAGATTCAATACTCTTTACGGACTTGGTGCTGATGCAACTGCAGATAGAGTTGGAATTGCGATATTGACATTAACAGCAATTGGTATTGCTGCCCATGCAACAGTTACTGCATTTAAAAATAAAAATAAATAAATTGAGGATTTTAAAAAATGAGTAAAAAAATAATTATAGATCCTATAACAAGAATTGAAGGTCATTTAAGGGTTGAAGTAGTAGTTGATGATAATAACAAAGTAACAGAAGCTTATTCAAGTGCGACATTGTGGAGAGGATTCAGCTGGCTCATCAAAGTGTCCAGCAACAAGACCTTGTGGACACAGCAATGAACTTGCAGGATACATAAGCAATAGGAAATCTTTTGTCTAGTTGAGAGGCTATTA
>JAIRQK010000003.1 GCA_031256525.1 Campylobacteraceae bacterium | reverse complement strand
CAATAGCGATAGTAGAAGGAACAGGAGACCATGCGTGTGAGTATATGACTGGAGGAGATGTTGTTATACTTGGTCAAACAGGTGTAAATTTTGGTGCTGGAATGACCGGAGGAGTTGCTTTTGTCTATGATCAAAATCATAACTTCATAGACAACTTAAATCAAGAACTTGTAAAAGCTGTTAGGATAGATACAGATGAGATGGACGAAGCAAGGCACCTTTTGAAAAAACTTATAAATCAACATATTAACGAAACAAATAGCGTTAAAGCAAAGAATATAATGGAAAATTTCAGACACGCGATAAGAGATTTTTGGATGATACATCCAAAAGATATGGCAAGATTGCCACTAAACCCTGCGGAAGGAAACTAATATGCAAAATTTTATAAATATCGAAAGAGTAGAGGCAAAAAAAAGAGGTTATGTTGAGAGGGTAAAAGATTATAGAGAGGTATATGAAATTAAAACTACAGCAGATGCAAGTGAACAATCAAGCAGATGTATTCAATGTGGAGACCCGTACTGCCACAACAAGTGTCCTCTTCATAACTATATCCCATTTTGGTTAAAAGCAGTGGCAAAAAATGATTTTGATTTGGCTTTTAAATTTTCAAACGAAACAAACCCTTTTCCAGAGATTACAGGTAGAGTCTGTCCACAAGATAGGATTTGTGAGGGAGATTGTACATTAAGTGATGGATATGGGGCGATTACTATAGGTGCTATAGAAATCGCAATCACCGAAGAGGGATTTAAAAAGGGATTAAAACCAAAATTTGCACAAAAAAGCATAGGCAAATCAGTCGCCATAATCGGTTCTGGACCAGCGTCAATTTCTGCTGCAACTTATCTTTTAAGAGCTGGTTTTAATGTTCGTATGTATGAAAAAGATGCGAGAGCTGGTGGATTATTAACATATGGAATACCAGAATTTAAGATACAAAAAGATGTAGTACAAAGAAGAGTAAATTTTTTGACTGAAGCTGGAATGCAACTATATGTAAATAAAGAGGTTGGAAAAGATATAAGTTTTGAAGAGATAGTAAACGAAAATGATGCGGTATTTGTAGGAATCGGAGCAGGAGAGAGCAATAAGGCAAATGTACTAAACGAAAATGCAAAAGGTACATATTTGGCTATAGATTTTCTTAAAAATATTCAAGAAAAACATTTTGGCGAAACTGACAAATATATTAGCGTAAAAGATAAAAATGTTGTGGTTATTGGTGGTGGAGATACGGCAATGGATTGCTTAAGAGTCTCAATCAGAGAGGGTGCAAAAAGTGTAAAATGTCTATATAGACGCGATAAATACAATATGCCCGGCTCAAAAAAGGAGTTCAAAAACGCTCTTGAAGAGGGAGTGGAATTTATCTACAATGTTGCTCTTAAAGATATCGTTGTAAACAATAGCAACCAAGCTATTGGTGTAACATTGCAAAAAACGATTCTTGGTGAAAAAGATGAAAGTGGTAGACAAAAAGTCGAAATTGTAAAATCAAGCGATTTTAAAATGGACGCAGAAGTTATTATATTTGCTCTTGGGTTTAGTGCTTCAACACCATCATTTTTGTTAGAAAATGGCATAGAATTAAACAAGTATGGCAACATAATTACAAACAACTATAAAACAAGTAAAAATGGCGTATATGCTGGCGGAGATTGTGTGAATGGGGCTGATTTGGTTGTAACGGCAGCCGCAGATGGAAAAGGTGCTGCAATGCAAATAATAAGAGAGATATTGGGGTAGTTTTTAGTATAGTTTATTAGTAAATATGATAATGTTTGAAAATTGTTGCAAAAAAAGATAAATATTGATATTATATTATTGACAAAAAATAGAGATTGTTCTAAAATAGCAATTCAGTAAAAAATTTAGTGCAAGGAGCTAAGATGGACTCTAAAGAGTTTCAGGAAAAGGCAGGGTGCGTGGTAAAGTCAATGGTTGATGGTAAAAAAAGTCAATCTTTTGTTTTAGGATTGGTTGAATTTTTACTTCCATTCTTATTTATATTGTCACTAATTGGTTGTGTGATTGTTGCTTTTAAAGTTACAGAGATAGTTTCTATGTTTGGTGGGGGCTGGGGCGGTAGAGATTTCCAAGTTGGCACCTTCATTTATTTAACTTTAGGTTTCATTGTATTAACATTGATAACTTTTTATTTTATCTATGTGTTAAAAGCAATTAAGGATTCTACTAGTTGCATTTGTAAAAGCAGTAGCTGTTGTGGTGAAGATGTAGAAGAGGTTAAACCTAAAGCTACAAAAAAATCTACAGCAAGCAAAGAACAAGAGTAATTAAAACTTCTTAATAAAGAAAATTTAACACGCAGATAGACTATTTTGCGTGTTAAATTTTTATCTCCACCTCCAACTTTAAAGACTGTTTTTTAATTTTTAACTTTTATTTTATATCAACTACTCCATATAAATTTGCTAAATAGCAACAAAATAGCCCAAATGTGAAACAAAAAAGTTAAAGTATGATAGAATCACCATTTATGAATAATGTAAAGGGTGGTTAATGGGTAAGATTGATTGGGATTTGAGTAGTCTGTTTGAAAATGAAGAAGAGCTTGACAAATCCGTTGATGATATTTTAACTAAAGCAAAAAAGTTTGAGAAGCTATATAAAGGAAAACTAAAAGGATTAAATACCACAGAATTTGATGAAGCGATAAGGGAGTATGAGTTGATACTTGAACTTTTGGGTCAAATTACAACTTATGCTTTTTTAAAATTTGCACAAAACTCACAATATGGAAGTTTTTACGCAAAATATCAAACTCTTTCAATAAAATGCA
>JAIRQK010000159.1 GCA_031256525.1 Campylobacteraceae bacterium | reverse complement strand
AATTGGGTCAACTCCCGCAAAAGGTTCGTCTAAAAGTAAAAATTTTGGGGTAATCGCAAGTGAACGCGCTATCTCACATCTTCTTCGCTCGCCTCCACTCAAACTTACACCTTTTCTGTGTCTTACTGGCTCAATATTTAAAAGGTCTAAAAGCTCTTCAACCCTCTTTTCTTGCTCAGCTTTGCCTCTACAAGCGATTTCAACTGCTAAAAATATATTCTCTTCAACGGTTAAATCCTTGAAAATACTTGACTCTTGCGGCAAGTACCCTATTCCATATTTTGCCCTTATGTGTAGTGGTGTTTTTGTTATGACCTTATCATCTAAAAATATCTCGCCACGCGTTGGAGAGATAAGTCCACATATCATATAAAAAGTTGTTGTTTTTCCAGCACCATTTGGTCCTAAAATACCAACTATTTCGCCACTCTTAACTTCAAGCGAAAAATCGTGAATAATCTGTGTTTTTTTTATCGTTTTAGATAAATTTTTAACTATTAATTTACGCATTTAAAACCTTATAAAGTCGTCTATTTTTTTCTGCATTTTCTGTATCTATGGAAATTATAATATATGAAAAACCATACTCGTTTAACAAATTTTCAAGTTTTTCATCGCCCCACTCCACAAAATGATACCCATTTTCCTGAAAATTTTCAAAAAGCCCATTTTCAATTAGCCCGTTTACGCCATTATTGTAAACATCATAATGAAAAAAATCATCACCATATCTATTCATAATGGAAAATGTTGGCGAAAATACGATATTTTTATCTATATGTAAAACTTCTGCAAAACTCTTCACCAATGTTGTTTTTCCACTTCCAAGATTGCCACGAAGTAGCACTATACCACCATCTGGTAATAATTTATATACTTTATCAACTAAAATATCCAATTCATTTTCGGCCAGTACAATCTCTATCATTTAAAATTGTTGTGAAAACTTTATAATTTCATTGAGTTTTTGCTTTGCCAAACCGCTATCAACTGCCATTTTAGCCATTTCGTAGCCCTCTTTCGCATCTCTTGCTTTTCCATCAACAAGCAAAGAGTAAGCCGAATTTAACAATACTATATCCCTTTTTGCACCCATTTCATTTTTTTCAAATATATCAAGTGTAATTTTTGCATTTTCATAAGCGTCACCACCAACAACTTCCTCTTTTTTTGATAATTTTATCCCAAAATCTTCCGGATTTATCTCAAACTCACTAACATTACCATCTTTTAAAAAAGAGGCTTTTGTCATTGAACTAACACTTATCTCGTCCATACCATCAAGCGAACTTACAACTAATGATGATGGACTATTTAGACGCTTCAGTGCATTGGCAATTCTTGTATTAAACTCCGCAGAAAAGACACCGATTAACCCCTTTTTTGCACCTGCTGGGTTGCAAAGCGGTCCTATTATGTTAAATATCGTCCTGTGAGGAATACTTCTTCTTATTGGCATAATATATGACATTACTGGGTGATGATTTACGGCGAACATAAAGGTAAAATTCGTCTCTTCAAGCATTTTTATTTGAGCTTCATTGGAAAGACTAAGATTAACCCCTAAAGCCTCAAGTACATCAGCACTTCCAGAATTACTTGTTATCGCCCTATTCCCGTGTTTTGCAACAAAACTCCCAAGACTTGCTAAAATTATCGCCGAAGTACTTGAAACATTGATACTTTTGCTCTTATCGCCACCTGTTCCTACTATATCTATAACTTTATCTTGAAGTTCAAGCGGAAGCGATAGCTTTATCGAATGACTTCTCATAACGGTTGTAGCAGCGGCAATCTCCTCTTCGTTCTCTCCATTTTCATACAAACTTGAAAGAAGCGACCTCGCCTCCCAATCGCTAAGCTCATTTTGAAAAAGTGCTGCAAATGCTTTCTTAGCCTCTAAAAAATTCATATAAGTTCCTTAACATACTCATTTTGTTTTGTTTTTGGTATCGTTTTTGTCGTTGGTATTTGTAAAACTTGATATTTTACAACTTTTTGAAGATATTTTATAGCAACAATATCCCCTACTTTCACATCTTTCGATGGTTTTACGACGATATCGTTTATGCTAACTACACCACTTTTACACATATCCTCGGAAACTGCCCGTTTTTTTGTGATATTTACACAATTTAAAAATTTATCTACTCTCATGAGTGAAATTGTAGTGAAAAAAAATTGAAAGTTTAGTTATAAACTATCAGCAAAGCCTTAAAAATTATACTTTATTTGGTTTTACATCACTACATAATTTCATCATAGCACAACAAATAACCTTAAAATTGTATCTTATAAACTCTTCCATCGTTTGTTTTTGCCTCTCCAAAACCACTATCTGTCCAGCTTTTTATAGTCATAAGTATCTCCATTTTAAGCTCACTTGTTTGGCTCGTTAAAAGAGCATATTTTGTTGAGTAAGCACTGAAATTAAGACCAATTCCAACTCCTCCAAATCTTCCACTACGATATCTTCCAGAACTAAATCCAAAAGAGTTGGCAAATGTAAATGCCCCCTCGCTATCTATAGAACTATAATTTCCACTTAAAATTTCCCCATCTATCATAGTAATAACAACAGAACTATTACTCTCGTTAAATGTACCAACTAAAACTTCATTAGAATTAAAATCTACTAAAGAGATTTGGTGTTGTCTTGTACACCCTGATAAAACGAACAGCAAAAATGGCAAAATAAACAATTTGTGCAAATTTTTCATACTCTTTCTCCTTGTTTATGTTTAGAGACTATTTTATCAATTCTATCATAATTAAAGTAGCATATTGATAAACCAATTCAAATTTCAAAGTCTATATTTAGTCTTATTTTGGTAACATATCAAATTGTTATAATGTTTTAAAAGGATTTTATTATGAAAAAAAATATTAAAAAAGTTGTTTTGGCATATTCTGGTGGTCTTGATACAAGTATAATTTTAAAATGGTTGCAAGATGAGTATAATTGCGAGGTTGTAACCTTTACAGCCGATATCGGACAAGGTGAAGAAGTTGAACCAGCACGTGCAAAAGCATTAGCTCTTGGGATAAAACCGGAAAATATTTTTATTGAAGATCTAAAAGAAGAGTTTGTAAAAAACTATGTATTTCCTATGTTTAGAGCAAATGCACTTTATGAGGGCGAATATCTACTTGGAACCTCTATAGCAAGACCACTGATAGCAAAAAGACAAGCTGAAATTGCTGCTTTAACTGGTGCAGACGCCGTATCTCACGGAGCAACAGGAAAAGGTAACGATCAAGTTCGTTTTGAGATAGGATATCTTAATTTTAATTCAGACCTTGCGATAATTGCTCCATGGAGAGAGTGGGACTTAAATTCTCGTGAAAAATTGATATCATACGCTCAAAAAAATGGTATCAGTATAGAAAAAAAAGGGAATAAATCGCCATATTCAATGGATGCGAATCTGCTTCATATCTCATACGAAGGATTGGTTTTGGAAGATCCAAATGCTGAGCCTGAAGAGAGTATGTGGCGATGGACAGCTAGTCCACAAAAAGCTCCTGATGAGTCTGAAATTATCGAAATTGAGTACAAAAACGGCGACCCTATTAAGTTAAATGATAAAGAACTTAGTCCAGCCAATATGTTAATAGCACTTAACGATTTAGGTGCAAAACATGGTATTGGAAGAGCTGATATTGTTGAAAATAGATATGTTGGTATGAAATCACGCGGTTGCTATGAAACACCAGGTGGCATCATAATGTTAAAAGCTCATAGAGCAATTGAGAGCATAACATTAGACCGTGAAGCAGCACATCTAAAAGATGAGATAATGCCAAAATACGCTAGTTTAATCTATAATGGATATTGGTTTTCACCTGAAAGAGAGATGTTACAAGCGTTAATAGACAAA
>JAIRQK010000111.1 GCA_031256525.1 Campylobacteraceae bacterium | reverse complement strand
TTATGATGTTGGGACACATCTGAATGTAGTGCTTCTTTCAGTTCCTGAAGGAGACGATAAACCTGCCAAATATCCTGTAATGTTTCGCTCTGCTGATATTTTGTTGATAACTAAGATTGAGCTTTTGCCACATTTTGATTTTAGTGTTGAGAAAGTGATAAAAGAGGCTAGAAAATTAAATCCAAAAGTTGATATCATAGAGTGCGATAGCAAGTCTAAAAAAGGCATTGATAAGTGGATAAACTATCTTAAAATGAAAAAATCTTTGAGAGGATAAAATATGTGTCTTTCTATTCCTTCGCGTGTAAAACATATTGATGAAAACAATATAGCAACTGTAGATACACTTGGAATGACAAGAAAAGTTACTCTTGATTTGATAGATGAAGAGGTAAAAGTTGGAGAGTATGTATTGATACATGTTGGTTTTGCTCTTGGCAAAATTGACAAAGAGTCCGCACTTGAGAGTTTGAAAATTTATGAAGATATAGTTGATAAAATGAAGAGTGGTGAGATTGATGAGTTTGAAGGAGATATGAATCTTGCCACAAAACTTGATTGATGAATATAGAAATCCTCTACACATAAAAGCTCTAAGCTCACAAATAAAAAAAGAAGCAAAAAGAAAGTTAAATATAATGGAAGTTTGCGGAGGACATACCCATACGATTATGAAGTATGGACTTATGCAACTTTTGCCTTCCCAAATTGAGTTTGTGCATGGTCCTGGTTGTCCTGTTTGTATTATGCCAAAAGAGAGAATTGATGCTGCGATAGCTTTAGCCAAAATTCCAAATGTTATCTTTGCAACTTTAGGGGATATGATAAGAGTTCCGGGAAGCAAAACATCTTTGCAGAATTTAAGAGCTGAGGGTTTTGATATAAGAGCACTTTACTCTCCGCTTGATATACTTAAAATTGCAAAGGAAAATCCAAACAAGAGAGTTATATTTTTTGCTATAGGATTTGAAACAACAACTCCAATGACTGCAATTTTAATTCAAAAAGTGATTGAAGAAAATTTAAAAAATATCTTTTTTCACATAAATCATGTCCTTGTTCCTCCACCAATTGAAGCCATTATGAGTGCAGGTGATGCAAAAATTGATGCATTTTTAGGACCGTCTCATGTAAGTGTGGTAACCGGATACGATATTTTTACTAACATTTGTGAAAAATATAAAACACCTATCGTCGTTTCAGGCTTTGAGCCAATTGATGTTATGGAGTCAATTTTGATGATAGTTAGACAGTTTAATGAAAATAGATGCAAAGTTGAAAATCAGTACAAACGTGCAGTCACAAAAGATGGAAATACAAAAGCAAAAAGATTGATTGAAAAGTTTTTAGAACTAAGAGATTGTTTTAATTGGAGGGGTCTTGGAGATATAAAAAATAGTGCATTAAAACTGAAAAATGAGTACTCTTTTATTGACGCTGAAGTTGTTTTTAAAGAGTATTTGCCAACTCAAAAGATTGATGACCACAAGGTTTGCTTATGTGGAGAGATATTAAAGGGAAAAGCAAAACCATTTGAATGCAAAGTTTTTGGAAATGCTTGTACTCCAAAAAGTCCAATGGGTTCATGTATGGTTTCAAGTGAAGGCGCTTGTTCTGCGTATTATAAATATGGAAAATTTTTAAAGGCTTAGATTGAACGATAAAATTTTACTAACACATGGCGGCGGTGGCGAAGAGATGGGAGAGCTTATAAAAAATCTATTTTTTAAGCATTTTGGCAATGATATTTTAAATAAAAACGAAGATGCCGCCTCTTTATGCGTAAATGAAAATATCGCCTTTACGACTGACTCATTTGTTGTAACACCACTATTTTTTAGCGGAGGAGATATAGGGAAAATAGCAATTGCTGGAACTGTTAATGATTTGGTAAGTGTTGGTGCAAAACCTCTTTATATAGGTTGTGGATTTATAATTGAAGAGGGTTTTTTAATTGATGAACTCGAAAAAATAGTTATCTCTATGAGTGAAGAGATGAAAAAAAGTGGCGTGAAAATTGTAGCAGGTGATACAAAAGTCGTTCCGCGTGGATTTGCAGATAAAATTTTTATAAACACAAGTGGTATTGGCGAGATAGTATGTAAAAATATCTCATCTCACAATTTAAGTTTTGGTGATACTATTTTAGTTACGAACAAAATAGGCAATCACGGAGCTTGTATATTATCAAATAGAGAAGAGCTTGAGCTTGTTGGAGATATAAAGAGTGATTGTGCATCACTTTGGAGTCCAATAAGTGAGCTTTTCAAAAACAACATCAAACCAAAAGCCTTGCGAGATGCAACAAGGGGAGGATTGAGTGCGGTTTTGAATGAATGGGCACAAACTTCAAATGTTGGGATATTGATAAACGAAGAGAAGATTTTAATTGAAGATAGCGTTAAAGGCGTTTGTGAAATTTTTGGATTTGAGCCGTATGAGTTTGCAAATGAAGGTACTATGGTAATTTGTGCAAATAGTGAAGATGCACAAAAAATAGTTGAAATATTACAAAATTTTGAAGAGACAAAATTTACTCACATCATTGGCGAAGTAACCAATGAGTGCAAAAAGCAGGTCATTTTAAAATCAGCTTGGGGGACAAGTAGATATTTAGAACTGCCAAAAGGCGAACTATTGCCGAGAATTTGTTAATATGCATGAACTTTCGATTGTAAATTCGCTGATTGACCTTTGTGAAGAGAATGTGAAAAAACATAATGCAAAAAAGATAACAAAAGTATATGTGAAAATTGGAAAATTAAGCGGTATTGAGCCACATTTTTTTCAAATCACATTTGATACTTTTAAAGAGAAAACAGTTTGTGAAAATGCTGAGCTAATTATGAATATCGAGGGACTTAAAATAGCCTGTTTTGAGTGTGGCAAAATAAGCGAACTTGATATTAATGAGTTTATCTGTCCAAAATGTAAAAGTTTCGAAGTAAAAACCATCGAAGGCGAGGATATGGTGCTTCAAAGTTTGGAAATGGAATAATTTTACTAAGTGTAAGTTGGTTAAAAATCAACATAAAAACATTTGCTCATTATGCACACTAAACAATAAAATGGTATAATCAAGCTATCTTATTTTTGAGGTGCTTTTATGGATATATTACGTTTTATTTTATTGATTCCAATTTATTTAATTAAGGCTTTTGGTAAAGCATTAAACTTTGTCATAAGAGCATTTTTGTTCGTATTAAAACCAATAATTGGAAAAATAGAGTGGAGTATCCCGTTTTGGGTTGAACCAACAAAGAAGTTTCTTGATAGACTTTCAGAACTAATCAAAAAATATGTTCTGCAGGTGTGGCTCGCTGTTATTATCATTATCATCGGTATTATCGGTTATAACTATTATCAGGCATGGAAAAACAATCAACCAAAGCCTATCGAAGTTGCACCGACTGAATATGTGTATGCAGGTGGAAGTTTGTATGAACCTACAACAAGAGACTATACTCGTGCAGAAGATAATGCATCAAGGTACTATTTTACTATCTACTTTGATGACTCAGTTGCTCCTGTTGATATCTCTTCAGAACAAAGAGAAAATGTAACCAAAGGTATCTCTATCTCTCCAAATGTAAAAGGTGTGTGGAGTTGGGTAAGTGAACGCGAGATAAAATTTACGCCTGAAAATATGTGGGATATTGGTAAAACCTATAAAGTAACCATAGAGTCAGAAAAACTTTTAGCTAATCACATTATTTTAGACAATAAAGAGTACTCTTTCACAATCCCACCTTTTTCGTATAATATTGTGGAGAGTGAACTCTATCAAAATCCATTAGACCCGATGGACAAAAACGCAATGTTTAGAGTAAATTTTAGTGACCCGGTCAATATTGAGAGTTTTGAAAAAAATCTAAAAATGGCGTTAATGGAAAATATTCCAAGTGATACGCCAAGCAAAAATTATGAAGCAGCTAAAAAAAGAGTTGAAAAAAATGCTAAAAACTCCAATTTTGTTGTCAAATATGACGATAAAAAAATAACAGCCTGGGTTCGTTCAGAAAAAGTATCTCTTCCTGAGGTAGAAAGCAGTATGATACTCTCAATCGATAAAGGTGTTAGAGCTGATGGAACAAAAGAAGAGACTACATCTTTAGCTTCAAAGAGCCAATTTATCGCAAGTGTTTATACAAATGTTGTCAAAGGTGCATCTTTGGAAGTTGTAGAGAAAGAGGACTCATCTCTTCAACAGGCTTTAGTTATAAACCTAATCGATGGCATCAATGTTGATAAATTTTCACAAGAGGTAAAGGCTTGGGTTTTACCAAAAGATAAACCAGCTACTAAAAATGCATCAGAGATAAAAAATCGTAGTTGGTCATTAGATTACGATGATATTGACCACGATATATTATCCAAATCAAAACCATTAAACCTTGCTGCTGATACTGCAGAAGAGGAGAATCAAAAATTGGTTAGCTTTAAATATAATAGCGAACCATTTAAATATATCTATGTTGAGATAGGGAAAAATATACAAACAATCGGTGGGTATAAGGCGAAAAATGTTTCGAAATATATTTTACGAGTTCCT
>JAIRQK010000176.1 GCA_031256525.1 Campylobacteraceae bacterium | reverse complement strand
ACCGCCAAATGAACCATCAATAGTTACAAGCTCAAGTTTTGAAAATTGATTAGCAAACTCTTTTGCAACCTCTTTATCGCTTGGTCTATAGTAGTGTTTTCCAGCTAATGTTTGACCCTCTTTTGAGTAAAGATAGCTTAGATATTCGTTAGCTACTTTTTCAGTACCTTTTTTCTTAACATTTGCATCAACTAAACTAACAGAAGGTTCAGCCAAAATACTAAGACTTGGAACTACTATCTCAAATTTTCCTTTTCCAAGCTCATTGATAGATAAAAACGCCTCATTTTCCCACGCTAAAAGTACATCACCAAGCCCTCTTTGAACAAATGTATTTGTAGAACCTCTAGCTCCTGAGTCTAAAATAGGAACATTTTTAAATAGTTTTGTTACAAATTCTCTAGCTTTTGCCTCATCATTTCCATAGTTTTTCAAAGCATAAGCCCATGCCGCTAAATAGTTCCATCTAGCTCCGCCAGAAGTTTTAGGGTCAGGCGTGATAACTTTAACGCCATCTTTTACCAAATCGTCCCAATCTTTAATGTTTTTAGGATTTCCAGCTCTTACTAAAAATACAATAGTTGAAGTGTATGGTGCACTATTGTTTTTAAATCTTTTTTGCCAATCAGTAGCAATTTTACCTGTTTTTTCAGCAATAGCATCTATATCTACGCCAAGTGCTAATGTAACCACATCAGCCTCAAGACCATCGATAACACTTCTTGCTTGTCCGCCTGAGCCTCCATGAGATTGTCTAATAGCAACATCATCTCCAGTTAAACTCTTATAATGCTTTATAAATGCTTCGTTATACTCCCTATAAAGTTCTCTTGTAGGATCGTAAGAAACATTCAAAAGCTCAAATTGAGCAGCATTTAAAAATGTTGCTGCCAACAATGAAATAGACCCGATTGAAATGCGTTTTATAAAACTCATTTTAGCTCCTTTAAAAATAATTGCGAAATCATACAGAAATTTTATAGCATTGTCAAGTATTCCAATCGATTTTATATAGATTATCTACGAGACACTTATCATATATTCGATTTTACGGAATTTTACGCTAAATTAATTTTATAAAAACTTTTAATCTATAGCAAAATAGTATGGATTAACATATGAAATATTGACATAACTGTAGCGGTTTTTTTGTAAACTGAGTTATCTGAATAAGTGAAATGGCATATATTTAGTTTAATATATGCCATTTCACCACATTTTACAATTAGCTTTCTAAATTGTTTTTTATATTGTTCTCTGCTTTTTTTGCAGATAAAAAATCAAGGGCAAATTTAATAAGTCCAACTGGTAAAGCTACTAGACCAACTATGTACGCGAGCATGAATTTTAGTAAGAAGTATATTACCCAACCAGCAAGAGGTAAAAATAAAAACATACTTGGTTGAATAAATGTAACAATTTTCCAACCCCAAGGAACACCGGCTAAAGCGTAGGCAAAAGTGAAGGCTGCAACCCCCCCCCCCCCTTAAACAACACAAAAGCAAATACTGCAACGAAAATTGCTACCGAAGAAAAACACGACATAATAGCACTACGCTTATTACTCTTTGCTCTTTCCAAATTACATTCACTGCAAATTGGTGTTGTATAAAGACTAGCACACTCTTTGCATAGACTCTTTCCACAATCAGCACAAGTTGCAACTGCCGCTGTCTCTGGATGATTGTAACAATTCATGAAGACCTCCTTCTTTGAAATAAAAATATCCGCACATTCTAACATAAATGTAACAAAAAAAACAACAATTTAAGATAAAATTTTAAATATATTGTGCTACTATTTGCACAATTTTTTGCTCTATTTTAGTTCAATAAGTCAAGGGAGATGTATGAAAGGTTTTATCACAAAGGCGTTGCATATTAAAAAACAGGTCAAAGATGCTTATGGCGCTCTTAGAATGCCAATATATGAAAATGCTGCGTATGAATTTGACTCATCTTTGGAGCTTAAAGAGGTATCTCTTGGAAAAATTCCAAAACATGTCTATTCAAGATCAAGCAATCCAACAGTTGAAGATTTTGAGCTTCACATTAAAAATTTAACTGGTGCTTTTGGCGTTTTGGCTCTTGGAAGTGGTATGGCGGCTATAGCTACTACCATACTAACTTTAGTAAAAGCTGGGGAGAGCATAATAACCACAAAATATCTATTTGGCCATACATTGGCTTTCTTTCAAAATACATTGCCAAATATGGGTATCAATGTCAAGTTTGTGAATGTTTTAGACGAAAAAGAGGTTGAGAATGCGTTTGATGAGAGTGTGCGGGTACTTTTTTTAGAAACTATCAGCAACCCGCAACTTCAAGTAGCAAACCTCAAAAAACTATCCAGCATAGCACACAAACATAATGTTCCTTTAGTAGCAGATACCACTATGACGCCATTTTATATACTTGAAGCTAAAAAATTTGGCATAGATATAGAGGTATTATCATCTACTAAATTTATAAGTGGTGGTGGAACAAGTGTAGGTGGACTTATCTTAGACCATGGAAGTTTTGACTGGAGTAAGTTTAGTTTATTAGAAAAATATTATAAAAAAGCTGGACATTTTGCATTTTTATTTAAGGCAAGAAAAGAGATTTTTCAAGGCTTAGGGGCTACTTTAAGTCCAAACAATGCATATTTGCAAACATTAGGACTTGAAACAATGGTTTTAAGGGTAGATAGAGCCTGTCAAAACGCTCTTGAGTTAGCTTTATGGCTTAAAAATAGTAAAAAAGTGCAAAATGTGAACTATCCATTTTTGGAAGACTCTCCATTTTATAAAATTGCCAAAGAGCAGTTTAGATATGCTGGTTCGATTTTAACTTTTGAGGTAGAGTCTATCGAGGTAGCTTATAGATTTATGGACAATTTAAAAATTATCCGTCGTGCGACAAATCTACACGATAACAAAACATTGATAATCTCTCCTTATGATGTCATCTATCCATTTAACTCACATGAAGAGAAAATGAGCCTTGAGATAAAGCCAAATATGATGAGAGTTTCTGTAGGCATAGAAGATATTGAAGACTTAAAAGAGGACATTGAACAGGCTTTAGGGTAAAATTTTTAGAGATGTTTTTCATCTTTGCTTCAACAACGCAAAAAACAAAGTACAAGGCAAGATAAATGCTGTAGCTGAATTGTTTAGTAGTTTTGTTGATAAAAAAAAACAAAACCCAACAAAGGTAAAGGATAAAAGTAAAGATTTATCAATGGATAAATCACTTAAAATTTAACCTTGACCAATTATATTCCCCTGATACTTCCGGGGAATATACCTTCTAATATATTTTAAAAAACTGTCATTTTTAAATCCCTGCCGCACTTCGTTTGTCGCCTTGTTTTTTTAACGTCCTGTGGACTAAAAACAAGGTTATGAGTTAAAGAGTTGGGAGTTGTTTAACCTTAAAATGGTTTTTTATTTGGCATAATGCGTGTTGTAGAGGTTATCGCCCTAAGAGGCTTCCGACCTCTATAGGGGCAAATTTGTAATCTCCAAAAGGAGGTAAGTTTTGCAACTTTTTAAACTCATAGTTGCGATTATGGCAATTCTTTAATAGTTTTATAATGTTTTCCTTCTCTCCAAGGAGTGGTTAACATATGGAAATTATCTATATCTATAATATCATCATTGTCTATATCTTTATCTATTTCTGCTTCTATTGAAGAATATTCAACTTCTTGAATATCTTTTAGCTCATATTCATTCCAAATAAAATCATTATCTTTATTTACACCAAAAAAATATTGACTATCATCTCTTTTTTTAAAATACATTGTCTTACCTTTAAGAAGTAATTTGTATTTTGATATTACATCGAAACAACCACCATCTTTGTTGTGGTTAAAATAGATATTATCATCTAATATCAATTCTATATCATTGACATTATAACAACTAAAATCAACTATTGCACTATAATATTTTTTCTCAGTATTTGATATTTTTTTTCCATCAAAAGCTTTAAAAAATTTAAAAGCTCTTAAATATTTAGTCTCCTCTTTTGTCATACTGCGATTACAAGATGTTTTATCTTTTTTTAAAAAAATAGACATTATTCTTTTTATATTGCGTACCATAGTTTAAACACCTCCATGTTTATCATCTGATTTTCTTTTCTAATTTTGGCTCTGTATAAATATTTCCAATATATTTTGGAAGATAATTGAATTTGACCATATCTCTTTTAAAACTATTTATTGGTGAAAGACAATCTGCACATTTAACATAAAAGCCGCCATTTTCATCAATTTCAATTTTGCCATATTCATCTTCATTGAATAAAATTACATCTCCTAAATATAGCTCTCTTTTGTTCTCATCATCTAAATTTGAATATGGTAAAAGTTTGACAAGTTCTAAGTCGTATTCACTAAAAATATTTTCCTCGTGTTCCACCACAACACTTATCCAATCTTCGCCATCCTTATCTTTTAAAAAAGTTAAATCAACTACATCAACTATTTTATTATGCTCTTTTATGTAAGCTTTATATTTTATTTTTATCACTTTTTATATCTCCTCTTCTCTACTTTCACTTTTCTATAGTTTTAAAAACTAAAATAATATTACAATAAAGTTAGATAATAACTAAATAATTTAATTATAGAATAATAATATTATAATGTTATTATCTTAATCTTGTGACAACATTAAGTTGGTATTATTCGTTCCAATTTACTCTATTTTGTAGAGAGATACTTATTAAACAGTTCATCTTTTTTCCTCTCAAGCTCTTTACACTCTGGCGGTGTTTCAACAAGCATTTTTGCTCCGTATTTCTCCTTGCAGTCGAAAAATTTATCTTGTGCTTTTAACCAATCGTTTTGTGCTTTCTCATATTCTGTCTCTTTATTTGCTTGTTTTTTCTCGTTTGTTTTTGCAACTTCAACTTTCTTTTCTACTGCTTTATCTTCTAATGTTATCTCTTCTTTTACCTGTTTCTCTTCAACTTTAGCTTCTTCTTTTTTCTCACAACCTGTAAAAAAAGTAGTTGATACTACCAACGCTGCTAATAACCCAAAAATGAATGATTTTTTCATTTTATACTCCTTTAAATATTTTTGATTTGAAATTATAACCTATCTAAAACGCTATCTCGAATATACTCTGCAAATGGTGTAAAAGCCTTGCCATTTTTTGTCATTCTATCTTTTAATAGCTTAAACTCTTCACAAGCGGTCTTATTTCCAAAAAGACATAACTCTTTTTTTAAAAGCTTTTGTTCTCTAATCTCTTCTGAATTTATCACAATCTTCATTAAAATCATTTACTACTTCTTGTGTATGATTGCCAATCAATATTGTTTTTATTGTGATTTTAAACACTGCCTTGATTATTTGCATCATTATACCTTTAATCCATTTTTGTTTTTGCTTCAAATAGCTTATATTGATTTTGTTCTCCAACCAGATACTCCACCAACAACATAGGTTTATTACTTGATTGAAATATATGGAAATTAACTTCGCTACTTTGTGGTATCTCAAAACGAGCCTCTTCTTTGTATGTAGATAGATTAAATTTTAAAATAAGAGTTGGATTTAATGTATAGGCAACAAAACAAAAAGTTTCATTCTCTATCTCAAAGAGACCAAGTCCGCAAACTTTTGCCTTTGTTTTTTGCAGAGCATTGACTTGTCCTGTTTGCAAATCACAAATTGCAACGCAGTAACTCCATTTTGACTCTTTACTCTCATCACGCATTAAACATAAAATATGCCAACCACTGTCTATTTTAACCATCTTTGTCTGTTCAACTTTTATATTCTCTTTCGCTGTTAATGTTATTGGTTCATTTACCTCTGCAAAAGTGTATGGATTAAAAAATAAAAAGCGATTTTTTTCTAACACAATAAGAGTTTTAACGCCCATCAAATCAATGACATTTATAGCTTTTCCAAAATGTCCATTTTTGTCAATTTTCGCTTTTGTGATGCTCGAAAGTTTTTTATCTTCTGCTGTTGATAAATTGTCAATTTCAGCGATTTTCCAGTCAATTTCGCCTCTGCCAACACTTCTTAAAAACTCATTTGTTTTTGAAAATGGTTTTGTTCCAAAAAAACCTCCTCCTGCAAGTGGAGATGGGTGTGGTGATTTCAATAATAGATGTTTTGGGTTTGTGATACCGCGTGCTGCTTCTATTGCGTGATTGCCCCAAAGGATAAATACCAAAGGCTTATCATAATCATTCAAAACCTCTAAAACACATTTTGTAAATTTATCCCAACCAAACTTCTTATGACTTGCCGGATTTCCCTCAGCTACACTCCAACTTGTATTCATCATCAAAACGCCTGCGCGGTTTTGGTTCTTTGTATTCATCATCAAAACGTCTGCGTGGCTTTGGCTCTTTGTGTTCGTCATCAAAACACCGGCGTGGTTTTGATTCTTTGTATTCGTCATCAAAACGTCTGCGCGGTTTTGGTTCTTTGTGTTCATCATCAAAACGGCGGCGTGGTTTTGGCTCTTTG
>JAIRQK010000033.1 GCA_031256525.1 Campylobacteraceae bacterium | reverse complement strand
TTCTATCATAGAAAACACCAAGATCATTGCAAGCTAAAGCATCTCCTCAACCACACTCTTTTTCTGGTCTACTGCCCACACAACCAGTCAAAAAAACTGCTGTAAAAACTGTAAAAATCAAAAAAGTTAAACCTTTTTTCATTCTTGCCTCCATGAAAATATAATCTCGGCATTATAACACAGACACAAGAAAACATCTATATATAATTCTCTTTTTTATCGCTCTCGTCGATATCTCGACCAATTGTTTTGTATAACTCGTAGTAGTACTCTACAAATTGCAAAATTGACCTCTCTTTTGGCATATAAACATCATCTTTTTTAATTACAAAGTTATCTAAAAACTCTTTCGCATCTATTTTTGATAGATAGTGTTTTGCTAAATTTTCATAAGTTTTATAGTACCAAGTGATGAGGTTGTTTATATTTTCTGTACATATGCAAATCTCAAGTTTTTGCGAAAAACTTAAAATTCCACTCTCAAAAAGAGCATTTAAATGTATAAGACTCTCAACATAATATGGCTCAGTCTCTTTTGTTTTCATCCAAGCAATTAACCCAATTGAACGCTTTATGGTGTCGTTTATGACATACTCTAATATTTTTTTGTCTCTGTTTTCAAAAAAAGCGATAAGTCCTCCTGTTGTCGCTTTAAACTCCTCGATATTTTTAAAAACACCGCTTCCATTCATCAAAACTTCTGTATCTTCGTCCATCCACAAAATATGTCCAAATTCGTGTCCGATAGTGGTTATCTCATAGATTTTGCGCCAAAGTTTAGGTTGTTTAAAAAGCAGTTCACGCTCTTTTTTTAAAAACTCTCTATCAAAAATAACGCTTGAGATTTTCATAAAAGGTTTAGCTTTTATGCTCTCATAAACATTATCAGCGTAAGCAAATATCTTTTTACCCTCTTTGTGGCTTACAAATTCATCATTTGGAACGACTTGAGCCGAAAATAGTCCGTTAAAATTAGCCCCATAATAGAGCAGTGGACGACCTATAAAAAGCGATGTTTTATAGATGTTTTTTATGCTTTTTTCGTAAATATCATTGGTGTTGCCATTTACTTTTATAAAGAGTTTTTTGTACATATTTTCAATATTTTCTTGAGTGCTTTTTGCTTCAATATTTTTTGGATTTGAGAGCCTTATATCCCACTCCAACGCTACAGCCTTTCTAAAATGGTCTTCATAATATTCAAGCGGATGTGCTACTTGAATTGGAGTTTGAATTTTCATCCAAGCAAAATCCACATTTTGCCAACGATATATAAGTTTATCACTATTGTCCTCTTTAAAAGCATCTATCAAAGCCAAAAAGTAGTCTATGTACGCCTCTTTAGCGTCAAATATATCATCATTTTTGTCTTTTATGGAACATATCAGGTTTTGTAGTTTTTCTACAATCTCATCAACCTCTTTTTTAAAAAAAGTCGCATAGGCTTGAGTTTTGTAACCATTGCCCATTTTTACTAAAACAGAGTAGCTTCTATCAGCGGTAGTTTTATCGCTATTTTGTTCTAAAAGGTTGTTTTTGTGCAGATAGTCCATCACATTTTTGTCTGTTTTAAACTCTTTTAATAGTTTTGGATTTATGGTGTTTATAATATGCTTTGTCCATTTTGGTTGCCATTTTGTGATAGCGATACCAACCTCGTGAAAGCCTATAAGCAAGTTTTGGTAAAACTCATTCAGTAAATTCTCGCTTTTTATCTGCTTTATCAAATCAAAATGCAAATTTATGTGAAATTTTGAAACAACTTTATAGACTCTCTCTATTTTTTTATCAATCTCTTTTTTTGTGTTGTTTTCATTCTCTAACACTTGAATTAAAGAGTCCTCTCTTAGGTTTATTACTCTTGCTAAAAGGGCTATTTTGTTTTGCTTGGTAAGTTCTATTTCGCAGATATTTGCCAATTTTTGTAGTAGTTTTAACTCTATCTTTTGCTCATTTTCTATAAGCTCATAGAGAGAATTTAATTTTTTAGACCTAATCTCTATTAGACTATAAATTCTATCCAAATCATCTAAAAATCGTCTCTTATTCATAAAATATCACCTTGAATTTTAAAAAATTATATCAAAAATGGTTTAATTTTTAACACTCTATAAAGATTAATTGTTATAAACTGTAACTCTTTTGTAATATTTTTGAGGTAAGGCTCTATGGATTTAAAAACTACACTTGATGCAAGAAATGTTCAGACACTGATAGGAAAAAGTATCTTAAAATTGTTAATCGGCATTGCTTTTATATTGACTGCGACTTTGTTTGCCTATTTTTTCGTTGAAGTAGATTTTCCTCATGGAAAATATATGTTAGTAGCGGCTGTATTTTTTGGCTGCTATATGGCTTTAAATATCGGGGCAAATGATGTTGCGAACAACGTTGGACCAGCTGTTGGTGCAAAAGCAATCTCTCTATTTTGGGCGATAGTCCTTGCTGCTATTTTTGAATTAAGTGGAGCTTTGATAGCTGGTTCAGATGTTGTACAAACTATCAAAGGTGGTATAGTTGACCAAAGTCTTATATCAGACCCAAATATGCTTGTTTGGATAATGATGGCAGCACTTCTTGGTGGAGCTGTTTGGCTAAATATCGCAACATATATGGGAGTTCCTGTATCAACAACTCACGCAATAGTTGGCGGTGTTGCTGGTGCTGGTGTTGCTGCTATGGGTTATGGAGTTATCAAATGGTTTAGTCTACTTAAAATCGTATCAAGCTGGATAGTTTCTCCACTTCTTGGTGGAATTATAGCTGCTGGTTTATTGTATTTTATAAAAAGGAGCATAATGCAAAAAGAGGACAAAAAGGCAGCTGCAAAAAAAATAGTTCCATTTTTGATAGCACTTATGTTTTTTGCTTTTTCTGCTTATCTTTTGTTAAAAGGTCTTAAAAGCATAGTGAATATAAATTTTGGTAGTGCTGTTGTTATAGGTGCAATTTTTGCTGTTATAGCCTATTTTATCTCAAAGCCTTTGGTTGTTAAAACTTCCGATAGACTTCCAAATTCTCGTAGAGCTGTTAATTGGCTGTTCAATTTCCCGCTTATTTTTGCAGCAGCAATGCTTAGTTTCGCACATGGTGCAAATGATGTCTCA
>JAIRQK010000168.1 GCA_031256525.1 Campylobacteraceae bacterium | reverse complement strand
CTAACTCTTTTTGCTTTAGGTTTTTCCAAAACTTCTTCTGTCTTTTCTATTTTAGACACCTCTTCTGTACCCTCTCCAAAATTGAACTCTTCTTCAGCCATAGCCTCTTTAATTAAGTCATCTTTATCTTTTTGAGAAATAACGATTGTTTCACCCTCAGCATCAGGATCATCTTGAGCACGAAGTGATTTTCCTTCATTTACTGCTTCACTCATCTCTTTACAAAATAGCTGAACTGAACGAATCGCATCATCATTTCCCGGAATCGGATAATTAACAACATCAGGATCACAATTTGTATCAATTGGAGCAACAACTGGGATTTTAAGTTTATTTGCTTCGCCAACTGCAATTTTTTCTTTAACTGTATCAATAACAAAAATCATATCAGGTGGAGTTTTAAGATTTCTCAATCCTCCAAGATAAGCTAAAAGTTTCTCTTTTTTTCTTCTTAAAATTAACGCCTCTTTTTTTGTTAGAAGGTCAATTTGTCCATCTTTTTCCATCTCTTCAATAATTTCAAGTTTGTGGATAGATTGTCTAATTGTTTGAAAGTTTGTCATCATACCACCAAGCCATCTATGATTGACATAAGGCATTCCACAACCTTCAGCAGCCTCTTTTATAGCTTCGATAGCCTGTTTCTTTGTGCCAACAAAAAGGATAGTTTTTCCTTCAGCAGCAGCATCTCTTACGATGTTATATGTATATCTAAAATATCTTAGTGTTTTTTGCAAATCTATAATATAGATATTTTTTCTTTCACCAAAAATAAATTTCTTCATTTTTGGATTCCAGCGTCTTGTTTGATGCCCGAAGTGTACGCCACATTCAAGCAAATCTTTCATGGTTACCATGAGTTTCTCCTTGTAAAATATGTTTAGTTTAGCCTCCGCACCCATCAACAAACTGTCGTTTGCAACTATCTCAAGGATTGGTGCGTGAGAAATAAGGGGTGATTTTACAAAAAAAATATTTATGGACTGCTTAAGTAAAAAATAAAATATTAATTTGTGCTATTTTTTGATATAGATTGCAAGCCAATGAGTATTCTGTTTTACTTCTAAAACTTTATGTTTTGTATGAGCGGGTAAAAAAAGATATTCGCCCTTTTTTATCATTTTCTCTTTGCCTTCAATCTCTAAAAGAGCCTCACCTTCTAAAAGAAGCACAAACTCATCTTCTTCTTGGTCGTACTCTATTGATTTCAGTTTTGATGAACTTATGATATGTGAAATTTTAATACCCTTTTGTTTATGCAAGACTTCAAATATCTCATCTTCCAAAGGAGGAAGTTTATCAAATATACTCACAATATTTTCACTCCAACTACAAATCTTCCCGTTACCCTATCTCGCCTATAAGAAAAGTAGTCATTATCACAACATGTACATATATTTTCATTTTTTATATGTAATACACCATAATCATTCAATTGCTTTAAGACAATAGCTTCCAAATCTAAAAAGCATCTATCACCTCTTTTATCCACCGCAAAACCAAATCTTTTTTTTGCATCTTCTAAAATTTCATTGTTAATTTCATAGCAACATTTTTTTATGTGAGGTCCAATATATACAAAAACATCTTGAGATTGGGAGTTAAAATCCTCTCTCATTTTTTGCAATGTTTTTAGGACAATATTTAAAAATGCCCCTTCTCTTCCAGCATGAATAGCCGAACTTACTCTATTTTTTGAATCATACAAAACAACAGGAACACAATCAGCAACCATCGCACAAAGTGCCAAATTTCTATCTTGCGTGATAACTCCATCACATGTAAATTTACCTTTCTCTTTTACATATATGACTTTATCACTATGTACTTGGTTCATAAAAATAAGACTATCAGAGTCTAAATTAAAATGTGAAGCAAAAATATCCCTATTTTTCTGTACACACGAGCCGTTATCACCTACATGTAAACCGAGATTGAGACTCTCATAAGGTTTTTTACTAACCCCACCAAATCTATTTGAGAGAACAATTTTTATCTCTTTATGAAGAGCTATATCTCTCATCAAAATATCGCCATAATTTTATCCACCTCTTCCCAAGTAAGCGGATTTTTAGAACTATTTGTCAAGCGATAAAGATACCTTGCTATCATATCTGTTTCGATATTTACTCTTGTTCCAATTTTGTATGAATTAAAAAGTGTCTCTTTGAAAGTTAACGGAATGATAGTCAATTTAAAACTATCATTATACGCCTCATTTACTGTCAAACTCACTCCATCAACTGCAATGCTACCTTTTGGAACTACAAATTTTATAAAATCTTTGTCAATTTTTATAAAAAAATCAACACCATTTTCATTTTTTTGAATTTTTGAAATTACGCCAATCGTATCAATATGACCTTGCACTAAATGACCATCAAGCCTATCATTAAGCCTCATAGCTGGTTCAATATGCACTAAACCTTTTAGATTTTCAGTGGCTAAATTTTCTCTGCTTTCATGTGTTAACTCAACACAAAAACTACCACTATTTATGCTAATAACAGTTAAACAAGCTCCATTTACGCTTATGCTATCTCCGATTTTTGGCTCATATTTTGAGGCAATAGTTAGCTCGTTATTTTTGTATGATATCACTTTAGCTTTTTCTCTTATAAGTCCAGTAAACATTTTATATCCTTATTTTGTGATTATATCATATTTTAAGTTTTGATTTTTATGATAGAATAACAAATT
>JAIRQK010000103.1 GCA_031256525.1 Campylobacteraceae bacterium | reverse complement strand
CTTATGATAGAAAACTATCTGGGGGGGGTTTATACATTACCAAGAATGGATAAACGGAGAGCCCTTTGTGATTTCGATGTGGATAGATATCTAACAGAGTTCCCGGTTAATAATAGTACGGCTGGTAACTAATAATGAAAAAACTAAAAATTGTACTAACCATACTTTTAATACCGCTTGTATTAAACGCTAATGTAACCACTATCGATGAAAGAGTATCTGATATCTACTCTTAATGCTACTTCCTAACTACTCCACTCTTTATGGCTCTTATGGTGTAGTCAGTTACAACACCTTTTATATGCAGTATCTCTTTTACTGCATTTGCAATAGTTTTAGGAGTTAAAAAACTATCCTCATCTTTGCTTGGTTCAAACTTTAGTTTATCAAAAAATGGCGTGTTCGTAATATCCGGATTTATCGAAGTTACTTTTATACTGTTTTTTCTAACTTCTTCAAATAAGCTAAGTGAAAAATCCCTAAGTCCACTTTTTGTAGCAGTGTATAGGGCTGAATATTTTGAGTGTTTTGTCGCCTCTATGGAGGTTATGTTGATAATGTGTCCCTTTGTTTTTTGAAGAGACCTTAAACATAAATTGGTAAGCAAAATAGGTGCAGTTAAATTGATGTTGATAAGTTTTTGGATTTGTTCCAAATTCAGACACTCATGTGGTTCAAAAACACCTATTCCCGCACAATTTATAAGCACATCTATATTATTTTGTTTTAGAAACTTTTTGACTTCACTCTCCAAAATTTTAAACTCACTCAAATCACAAACAATATCAGCCTCTTTTCGTCCAATGTTAAAAACCCTATATCCCTCGTCTTCCAAAACAGTTTTTATAGCTTTGCCAATGCCACTACTTGCACCACTCATTAAAACATTTTTCATATTTCATTCGCCTCTTTTATTTTATACATATAAGCCTTTTTCATTGCCTCTTCAAACTCATCATTATCTTTATACTCATATCCAAACACCTCACTCCACAAGCTCTCATCTTCCATACAAAGATAGAAAAAGATCTTTTTGTGCCAAGGCTTAAACTCATCATAGAGTGTTTTAAACATCTCTTTTTTTAAACTTAACGGATATGAAAATTTTCCTGCAGTTTCAACTAAAGGCATTTGTAAAATTTTACTACTTTTTAGAGTTGTTCTTATATTTTTTAAAACAGACTTTATAAAAGTTAGTGTTCCAAATGATATCATCGCAACCTCATCGTGATTAAACTCGCCTAAAAGCAGATGAGCTATTTTTTTGTACTCATCTAAATATCTATCAAAAACTATCATCGGATGAAAATGAAATCCAACCAAAATGCCCTTATCTCTCAAAGCTGATGCAGCTTGTATCCTCTTATCTAAACTTGCACTAAAAATCTCCTCATTTTGCACGACAATTTCAGGATTTAGCGAAAAAGTACATATAACATTTTTTGGAACATCACTATTTAAAAGAGTATTTATATTATTTGACTTACTTTTAAGCTCAAGTATCACATTTTGGTTTTTTTTGGCAAACTCTAAAATAGAGCTAAGAGCTTCAAAGCTATCTCCAAATAGCAAAGAATCAGAAGATTGTCCTGTTCCAATATGATAAATTTTATCCTTATCAAGTTTTAAATTTAAAAGTTTTTCTTTGAAATTTTCATCAATTTTTATCTCATCATAAAATGACTGGATTGAGCAGTATGAACACTCATACGCACACCCTTCAAAAACATCTAAAGTTAGAAGATTGCAACACCTTGTTTTTGGCGATGCAACAGGGCATGAGCCAAAACCAAAAGAGTCTTTTTTAACCTTAACAACTCTATATTTTTTATCTCTCTTCTCTTTATTAATAAGATATTTTTTTGGTGCATTTTTAAAGTTTTCATAGATTTTTTCTATATGCTTTATGACCTCTTTTCTATTTTCAAAATCTCCCCATTCTTTTTTTATATCCTCGTTCCACATTTGAAAATCAATCGCAATAGTTACTAAATTTCTAATTTGCGAATGAGAAAATTTATACACATAAGCCTTCTCTTCTAAAAATTTTTGAGTGTTTGTATGCAAAGATGAGAATGGAGTGTTTTGACACGCATTTTGAAAATGAAGCTCTCTATCTTGCATATTTTATCCACTCTTTTAGACTTTTTTGTATTAAAGAGTTAATTTTATCTTTTGGTAAAACTTCATTATTAAGGTGGTCGGAAACAACTTTAAAAACATATTTTTTTGCATCTTTTGGTGTATTTTGCAAAAAAGTTTCACTCTCCATATCAACAAGAGTCGTTTTGATATTTGCCCTATTTGTAACAATATCTTTATGCGAAGAGATGGTTGCAAACTTTATCTCTAAATTTTTCACATTCGTACAAAAAAGCGAGCCAATCTCTATATTTTTATCAACACACCCAGCAATTCCAAAATTGATAAAAGTTTCTGGAGTAAAAAATTCTTGTGCATATTTGAGTGCTTTTTTTGTGTTTTCTTCGCCAATCCCAGAGATAATCAGAACAATATCCTTATCTTTGTCAATATAAATATTATAAGGAATTCTCTCTTTGCAAACAAGTTTTAATTCATTAATAATCAATCTTGCTTCGGCAACAAAAGCAGTATGGATAAGAGTTTTTATTTTCATAAGGATAATTATAGCTTTTCGAGAGTTTTATCTTGTTTATGTGCAGAGAATTTCTCTGCACATAAAC
>JAIRQK010000066.1 GCA_031256525.1 Campylobacteraceae bacterium | reverse complement strand
CTTGTGTTGTTCTTCCAGGTGGTTTTGGAACTTTAGATGAACTTTTTGATGTTATAACATTGGTCATATCAAGGAAATTTTTACCAATCTCTATCCACCTCATAGGGTGTGAATTTTGGCAACCGTTGGTAGATTTTATAAAGAAAACTTTGGTTAATTATAAAGCTGTATCAGAAGAGGAAACTAATATATTACATGTGAGTGATGATTTGGACGAAGTTGTGAAAAAAGTCAAAGAAAATGTGAAAGTTTATTTGGATACAATGGCTGAAGTTGGGCTAAAAAATACAAAAAGATACAAACTTATACAAAAACAATTTAAGGATTTAAGATGAAAAACAGGACAAGTGTATTAGTTGCAATGAGTGGCGGAGTTGATTCTACCACGACAGCTTATACGCTACAAAAACAAGGATATGATGTTGTTGGTTGTTATATGAAACTACATAACAACGAAAAAAAACATACCAAAAATATCAGAATGGTTCAAAAAGCGGCTGATTTTTTGAATATTGATTTTCATGTTTTAGATTTGAATAAAGAGTTCAACGAGACCGTTTACAACCCTTTTATAAAAGCATATAAAGATGGCATTACACCAAATCCATGTGTACATTGCAACAAAAATATAAAATTTGGAGCGTTGATAGATTTTGCAAAAAAGCTCAATATAAGTAAAGTTGCAACAGGACACTACATTCAGATAAAAAATGGACTTTTATATGAAGCAGCAGACAAAAGCAAAGACCAAAGTTATTTTTTATCGCAAATAAAACCAGAAGTTTTAGAAACATTGATATTTCCTTTGGGTGATAGATATAAAAAAGATGTTAAGGAGTTTGCTTTAAGTGTTCCTGAGCTTCAAGAGTTTTCAACGCAAAAAGAGAGTAGCGAAATTTGTTTTGTTGAAGAGAGCTATGTAGACATTTTAAAAGAGTATGTTGATGTAGATATGGTAGGAGATGTATTAAATACAAAGGGCGAGGTTGTCGGAAAACATAAAGGATATATGCACTATACGATAGGAAAAAGAAAAGGTTTTGAAGTTCATGGTGCACACGACCCGCATTATGTTGTATCGATAAATCCCGCAAAAAACGAAATAGTTGTAGGAGATAAGTTAGATTTGGAGAGAAAAGAGTTTTATGTAACTTCGCTAAATCTATTTAAAAAAATGGATAAAGTTTTTGATTCGTCAGTAAAAATTAGATATAGAAGTCCAAAAGTCGCATGTAAAGTTTTTGTTGATGAAGATATGCTTGGTGCTAAGGTTGTTTTAGATGAAAATATAAGTGCTGTTACTTCCGGACAAATTGCTGCTTTTTATGATAATGAATACTTAATCGCAGGCGGAATAATATTGTAGTTTATTAAATCAATAATAAGGCGTGGTTAGCCTTATTATTATTGATTATTGTTATTTTGTTTTATCTGCCTAAACAATTCAATAAACGCAGGGCTTGATAATGCCCACTTTGGTAGTTTGCTCTCTTTTAGTAATTGTTCTATCTCCTGCGGTTCTAAGACTTGTTTGGCTAAGTTAATGGCGGTTTCTTCTCTTGCCTGTTGGCTTGTCTTTGGTGAAAACAAGTCCCATATACTTTGAAACACTCCTTTTTTTGGTTGGTTAATATTTGTTTTAGCTGTATTTTCTGTATTTTGTGGTATAATTGTATCAACAGTAGGTGAGGAATTAAAGTGGGCTTGTGGCCGTGCCTCATCTACTGCTTTTCTATCTGAATACATTGACACAATCTTTTTTCCCTCTTTGTCTCTATGTACTACCACTCTAAATCTTATACCATCGTTGTGTAGCTCATAAGCGTATGATTTAGTTCCATCACTGTTTCTTTTTATACTATTTCGTGGTATTTTACCATTTCTGATAATCTCGCCCATATCTAATAACTCTTCTTCTGTTATCTTGCCATATTTGTTTTCGCCAATATGTCTTTTGATAATATGCTTTGCCCCCTCGTTTTGATTACCTACGCTGTAGTTTATCACATCGTTTAAATCTCGTGTTCTTATCTGTGTTACTGACTGGTCGCCAAATGTAGTCTTCCATATACTATCTTGTTCAAGTTTTAAATCTTCAGGTGATAGTCTGCTTTGTTTCCCTATGCCTCTGCTGTTTAGATACTGCTCTACTTTATTAATTGGTTGTTGTGCATTACTGGCTTGTGTTGCTGTACTTGCTGTAGCTTTTTGTTCCGCTGTAGCACCTTGTGGCAAAGTATCGTTTAAGAAATCGAAAGCCTCGTTTAGCGTTCTTTTTCTCATCATACCTTGCAATGTATGGTATTGAAAAGAGGCGTCATCTCCAACAATAGGTAAGTGTCTTTTTATACTAAGCCACGCATTGGAGACTAATGCCATCTTTACCTTACCCTCAATTGTAGTAGCTATGTTGTTTTTTGTTACTGTAATTGTGCTATGTGAGGCTTTAGCGGCTATAACTGCACTTTCAGGTATAGTGTTAGCATATCTTTAATAGCTTGACCTTTTGCTGTTGTTGGTTGTATGTTGTTAATGAATTTTTGGGTGTTTAAGGTAAAATTATTGATAGTTTATATATAATCCGAACAAAAAAAGCAAGAGAGCATAAACTCTCTCGCAGGTTGCTTTTACTTCCGAGGGAGGAAAGTATGAGTGAATTCTAATGTAGTATGCGAATAAAAAGATAACAGCAAAATAAATAAAATATAAATAAAAAGTTTTTGAAAAATAGTATTATCACACTTTAAGAAAAGAGAAGCGGGATTTGTACTGAAATTGAATGGATAAAAAAGGACAAGAGAGTTTTACCTCTCTTGCATACTTCCGAGGGAGGAAAGTATGGTGCTATTCTAATTAAACAAACGAACGAAAAAGCAACACGAAAATAAATAAAATATAAATAAAAATAGAATATTGAAAAAATAAAGCAGCATTTTATATTCAATGATTTTTAATACAAACAATTTTTTTGCTTATGGTTCATTTTATAAAATTGCTTAAATATGGATAATAAAAAGAGAGTTGAAAATAAAAATTAAGTGCTTATTGGGTAGAATTTGCATTTTAAAATAAATTTTCAAAAGGAATTTTTATTATGCGTGGCTATAAAGTTTTTGCGGGAACAGCTAATCAAGAGTTTGCCAAACAGGTAGCGAAAAATCTCTCATTTCCATTAAGTGAAGCGGAGATTAAAACATTTAGTGATGGCGAGATAAGCATACAGGTAAGCGAAAGCGTTCGCGGAAAAGATGTTTTTGTTGTTCAGTCAACATGTGCACCG
>JAIRQK010000025.1 GCA_031256525.1 Campylobacteraceae bacterium | reverse complement strand
TGCGAAGACCTAACTTCATTTATTTTTTCTTTGTAAAAATTTATCAAAAATGGGATAAGTGCATTAATCAATTCATCTTCATTAAAAACCTTTATATCGTCCCACAAAAGAAGTCGTCTAAGCTCTGGAGTATCTCTTTTGTTATTTAACAAATTTTCAAGTTCGCTTGAGTGCGTCTTAAACATTGAAACATCAACGATATCTAAAACAATATCTATAAAATTTGGATTAATTAAAAGCGTTTTTATAACTGAGAGTTCAAGCATATCTTCAAAACTATTATTTGGGAGAGGTTTTCTAATTTTTTGTTTGTTGTTTAACCGTATAAGACCCTCTTTCATATTTAGCAAACTTGCAACTATTCCAACATAGTTTTGTGCTAAAGTAGCTGGTAATGTCTTCAAAAAATCGAGACTCTCATCAAGTGCTTTTTGCTTTTCCATAGGATATTTCAAGTCATATTTTTTGATATTTTGCTCCAATGTAAACTCTATAAAATTTTTGGGCTTATTGTATAGTTCATTTAATTTATTGATAAGTCCCTTTTGTACCATATCAGCAGGATCCATATTATCACTAAATAGGACAACGCCACCATCAATTCCGTGTTGTGAAAGAAGTTTTGAAGCCTTTGAAGCAGCCTCAATTCCAGCACTATCTCCATCGTACGAGAGGATAACTTTTGGATTTGCGCGAGATAAAAGAGGGATATGTTCACTTGTAAGTGCAGTTCCAAGCGTTGCAACTGCTTCATTAAACCCGGCTTGATGAAGCATAATAACATCAAGATATCCTTCGCACACTATAATACGCCCCTCTTTTGCAATTTTCTCTTTTGCGAAGTTATAACCATAAAGAAGTCTTGATTTGCTAAATAGTTTTGTTTGAGGAGAGTTTATATATTTTGCTGGATGGTTTGAAATTGTTCTTCCTCCAAATCCAACAACTTTTCCGTTTGGTGACTGGATAGGAAAAGTGATACGCTCAATAAACCTTGAGTACTCATTTCCATTTTCGTTGATTCCTGTTGCACCAAGCTCAATACACTCTTTTGTCGTATACGCATTTTTTTTTAGGAAATTTATAATTATACGCGACTCTGGTGCAAATCCAATCTCAAATTTTGTGATAGAACTCTCACCGATTCCCCTATCAAGCAGATATTTTTTTGCAGTATCATTTTGGTCTAAACATTTTCTGAAAAAAAGATTTAGGTTTTCAAGTATTTTTCTATCTTGTTTTTTTTCGCCAAATTCACCCTCTTTATATGTGAGTGTAAAATTGTACATTGAGGCTATTTTTTCGATTGATTCTGGATAGGTAAGTTTCTCATATTCCATAACAAACTTTATAGAATCTCCTCCAGCTCCACACGCAAAACAGTGATAAATCTGCTTTGATGGACTTACATGTAAACTTGGGGTTGTATCGCTATGAAATGGGCATATGGCTTTATAATTTGCCCCAGCTTTTTTAAGCTCCAAGTAACTTCCAACAACATCTATGATATCAACTCTCTGTTTTAGCGTTTCAATGGATTCATTATCTATCATAAAAATAATTATATTACTTATTAGCTTACCTTTGCTATAATTTGGCTAAATTGACAAAAATAAAAGGCTTTATGTTTGGATGCTTTATTTATAGAATACAGAGACCCTATTTTTGGTATCGTTGTATTTTTTGTAGCTGTTTTCATTATTGCTTGTGCAAATTATTGGTGGGGTACTTTTAAAAATGACAAAGAGAAGAATAGTATTGAGCAGTTTATAAAAAAGTTTGAAGTAGTCTCTGATGCAAATGAATACAAAAAACTTCTTGATGAATTTAGTATATCTTCCGAGTCTCTTGGACTATTAGCTCACTCATTTGCAAAAAGCGGAGAGTACGAAAAAGCAATCGGTATATACTTAATCGCCCTTAAAAAAGTCAAAAATCGCGATGAAAAACAGTATGTTTTATGTGAACTTGGAAAGACATATTTTAAGGCTGGATTTTTAAGAAGAAGCTCGGAGGTTTTTACAGAAGCATTGAAGCTCTATCCAAGAAATGAAGAGGCGTTAAAATACTTAACTGTCATTTATGAACAACTAAAGGAGTATGAAAAATCTTTAGAAGTTTTAGATGTTCTTGAAGAGTTAAATGTAGCGGTTGAGATTGAGAAAAACTATGTAACTTCACTTAAAGTTTTAGAAGATGAGAACAAAAGCGACAAGACAAAATATAATGAGCTAATCGAACTTGCAAAAAAGGACCAAATTGTCGCAAGAATGCTTTTTGAGTTTGCAAAAGAGGCTAAACTTGAGTTTGATATAGAGATTTTAAATGCAAATACATCTTTGGATTTATTGTGGAATAGCGATGAGGAGATTTTAAAGAAGAGCAATTTGCCTGTGATACAATCTATGCTTGTTGCTAAAGGGGTTGAAAAAGAGATACCAGAAAAGATACCATTTGAACTTGAAGTGTTAGCAAACTTGAGAAAAAACAACTACACAAAAGCAGGGCTTAACTTTGAGTACACATGTAGCTCATGCAAAGGAACTTTTCCTATTCATTTTTATAGATGTCCATCTTGCCACGCCTTAAAACTTCCATATATATCTCTGATTTTAACAAAAAATGATTATGAAGAATATTACTCTTTTTAGTGATGGTTCATCTCTTGGCAATCCGGGATTTGGCGGATATTGTGCTATTTTGAGATATAAAGATAGTGAAAAAATTGTTTCAGGAAGCGATACAAATGCTACAAACAATCAAATGGAGTTAAAAGCTGTTATCGAGGGAATAAAGGCAATCAAAGAGCCATGTGAAATTGAGATAGTAAGTGATTCTACTTATGTTTTAAAGTCTATTTTAGAGTGGTTAGAAAATTGGATAAAAAAAGATTTCAAAGATGTAAAAAATGCCGATATGTGGAAAGAGTATCTGAAAGTTTCAAACAAACATAAGATAAAAGGCACTTGGGTAAGAGGACACGCCGGACATATTGAAAATGAAAAATGTGATAAAATTGCTAAAGAAGAGGCTTTGAAATTAAAACAAAAGATGGATAAAGAGTTTTTATGAAAACAGAT
>JAIRQK010000123.1 GCA_031256525.1 Campylobacteraceae bacterium | reverse complement strand
TTAGATGTTGTTTTTCCTTGGTTGTACAATTTAACTAAAATAACCCATAATAATATCTATCATCTTGAAGGTTCAGTTTTTAACCACACTATGCTCGCTTTAAAATTGGCTAAAGATGACTTAAATGCCGCATGGTGCGTTTTATTTCACGATGTTGGAAAATATAGTTCATATGTTGAAAATGGAAACTTTCATAAACACTATAGTGAAGATATCGTAAATGAAAATTTTAAAGAGATAGAAAAAACACTCTCGCTTAGCAAAGAAGAGCTTGAAATATCGAGATTTTTCGCACTTTATCATCATAGGTTTCATAATGTTTTTGAAAACTCCATAAAACCTTCAAAAATTGCAAATATTCTATTTAAAGTTAAAAGCAAGAAAAAATTAAACAGCTTACTGATTGCCTCTTTAGCAGACATGAAAGGAAGAGAAGGGGAGAAACACAAACTTCTCTTTTCGCATGAGGATATTTTAAATATTTATGAGCAACTAAAAAAAGCTGATTATGAAGTTGATCACAAGAGTATGGGTAAAGAGCAGATAGTCTCTAAAATTTCTCATAAACAGTCTCATATCATTAGAGAGTATCTAAATAGTATCACTCATCTTAGAAATTAATAGTTTTATACGCTATAATTTACGATATATTTTATATAAGGGAGTGCTTATGTTGTTAAGCAATGTGGAAATTATACCGGGATACACGGTAACAAAACATTTAGGTCTTGTGCAAGGAAGCACAGTTAGAGCCAAACATTTTGGACGCGATATGATGGCTGGACTTAAAAATATTGTAGGTGGTGAGCTTAAAGGTTACACGGAACTTTTGAATGAATCAAGAGAAGAAGCTATAGACAGAATGAAAGAACAAGCAAAAGCTATAGGTGCAAATGCTGTTATCAATGTTAGATTTAGCACGGCGAACATAACAGCTGGAGCTTCTGAAATATTAGCGTATGGTACAGCTGTGGTAATAAGAGTCGGAGAATAGTCAAATGGAAGAACCAGTAATAAGACTGATAGTATATGCTATCATCTTCGTAGTACCACTGATAGTAACTTATTTAATAGAAAAATATATGGAAAATAAGCGTTATAGCTCTATAGAAGAACGCGAAGAAGAGATGAAAAATATACTTATTTTTAATGAAAAACGAGTTCCATCTGATATTGTAGGTGGCAATTTCCATCTTGTTAGAGGTTCAATTGTTATATCTGGAAGCTATTGGAAACAATTTTTAACAAGAGTTAAATCTTTTTTTGGCGGTCGTCTTAATAGCTTAGAGTCTATCATAGATATAGGAAGACGCGAAGCAATTTTAAGAATGAAAGAACAAGCAAAAAAAGCAGGTGCAGATACTATTTTCAATGTGCGTTTTGAAACTACAACGCTTGGCTCAATGGTTGGAAAAGAGGGAATTTTTTGTGCTGAGTTTTATGCTTATGGGACTGCTTGGAAGAGAAGATAGACTTTTATGCATTATGAAAATCCAAAAGTGCCAAATGAGGTAAATGTAAGCAGAGTATCAGATACCTCTATTGGCTCTTATTTGGAGATGATAGCTGTTATTGTTGCTACTTTTATCGCATTTTTTATCATTATCTATTTTTTTGTAAGATTTTTCGCTGCTTTTTTACCATATAGTGTTGAAACATCTATTGCAAATGGTTTTAGTGATTTTGCTTCTAAAAATGTGGAAAATTCGCATACAGAGGCTTTGGGCGAGTTACAAAATTTGGCTTTAAATTTAGCAAAAAGTATGAATGCACCGAAAGATATGCCACTACATATAAACATTATAAAAGGTAATGAAAAAAATGCATTTGCCACCATTGGCGGATATATATTTGTAACTGAGGGGTTGCTGAATGTAGTTGAGAGCGAAAATGCTTTAGCTATGGTTTTAGCCCACGAAATAGCACATATAAAAAATAGAGATGTTATAACAGCGATTGCAAGTAGTGCCACATTTTCACTCATAATGGCTATTACTCTTGGCTCTGATGATTGGTTGCTTAAAGATGGTGTCTCTATGGCAACCTTATCATTTTCAAGAGCCCAAGAGGAGAGAGCAGATAAAGATGCACTTTTGGTTCTGAAAAACTACTATGGACACACTTTCGGAGCTGAAGAGTTTTTTCAAAAAGTATTAAAAAATGATACATTTTCCATAAATTTCTTAAACTCTCACCCTAATACACAAAAAAGAATAGGGTATATTCTGCAAACTCAAAATATTGATGAAAAAGCAGAATTAAAACCGCTAAGTCAAGCTATATTGGCTATAAAAAAGAGATAATTTCTGCAAAATTTTATACATTAAATCTAAAATGCATCACATCACCATCAGCAACTATATACTCTTTTCCCTCCAAACGCATTTTCCCAGCCTCTTTTGAGCCAACTTCACCATTATATTTTATATAATCATCATAAGAGATTACCTCTGCACGAATAAAGCCTTTTTCGAAGTCGTTGTGTATCACTGAAGCTGCTTTTGGTGCTTTCCAACCATTTTGTATAGTCCAAGCTCTTACCTCTTTAACTCCAGCTGTGAAGTAGCTAATAAGACCAAGTTTTGAAAATGATAAACGGATAATTTTTTTAAGTCCACTCTCTTCAATACCAAGCTCTTTTAGAAACTCATCAGCCTCCTCATCACTTAGTGAAATCATCTCTTCCTCTATCTTTGCACAAAGTTTTATCACTTCCGCACCTTTCTCTTTTGCATACTCTTTCAGTGCTTTTACATGTTCGTTATCCTCTAAAAGACCATCTTCATTTACATTTGCACCATAAATAATAGTTTTATTAGACAAAAATCTAAGCTCTTTGTTAAGAGCCGCAAATGACGGGTCATCCCTATATGCAAATGTGCTTACTGGCTTTAACTCTTCTAAATGGTTAGCCAATTTTACGGCAATATCAAGCTGAGCTTTTGCATCTTTGTCTGTTTTTGCTTGTTTGTTTAATTTTTCGGCTTTTTTGTCAAGTTGTTGAAGGTCAGCAAAAATAAGTTCAGTTTCGATTATCTCAGTATCTCTTAATGGATTTATATCGCCTTCAACATGGGTAATATTCTCATCTTCAAAACATCTAACCATATGCAAAATTACTTCAACTTCGCGTATATTTGATAAAAATTGATTGCCAAGACCTTCGCCTTTACTAGCACCACGCACCAACCCAGCAATATCAACAAAATCAACAGTTGAGTGCTGAATTCGTTCAGGATTTACTATCTTTGCAAGTTCACCAAGTCTGTAATCAGGAACAGGAACAATAGCTTTATTTGGTTCAATTGTGCAAAAAGGATAATTTGCACTCTCAGCATTTTGTGCTTTTGTCAAAGCATTAAAAGTTGTTGATTTTCCAACATTTGGAAGTCCTACTATACCTACGCCAAGTCCCATTATTTCTCCTCACGCGACATTTTATTTAACCAATATAAATTCATTCTAACACTAGCTCCTGTTGCACCAAAACTATTATATCCCCACTCTTTTTCTAAATAAGCTGGTCCGGCAATATCAAGATGAAGCCATTTGTCTTTATATTCATCTTCAATAAAAGAGTCCAAAAACAGTCCCGCAGTTATCGCACCGCCATACCTTGAAGAGGAGACATTTGAAATATCAGCGATATTGCTTTTTATAAGTTTTTTTAGATATTTATTAAATTTTAGAGGATTAACCAGTTCCCCACTCATATTGGCAAATTTAGATAACGATTTTTGTAATTCATCATTATATCCCATAACGCCTGTTGTGTATTCTCCAACACCAACCGCACAAGCGCCTGTTAGCGTAGCGATATCTATCAAAAGGTCTGGTTTAAACTCTTGTGCATAGCATAAGCAATCAGCCAAAACAAGTCTACCTTCCGCGTCAGTATTTCTAACCTCGATAGTTTTTCCATTTTTTGCAACTAAAATATCATCAGGCTTGTACGCATTTCCACCTATCATATTTTCAGTTGCTCCAATGATTGCGTGAATTTCTACGCAAAGTCCAAGATTAGCAGCTCCTTTCAAAATAGCAAGTGCTGCTGCACCGCCACTTTTATCGCTTTTCATACTCACCATATAATCACTTGGTTTTAGACTAAGTCCACCACTATCATAAGTTAAACCTTTTCCAACAAAAATCACCCTTTTTTTCGCATTTTCTGGCTTATAAACAACATGTATAAGTCTTGGAGGATGAACACTCGCACGATTTACCGCCAAAAAAGCATTCATATTGTTCTCTTTTAAATAAGTCTCATCATATATTGTACATGTAACATTTTCTAATTTTTCAAGTTTTTTGGCATCTTCTGCCATTTCTATAGGTGTATAGTCGGCTGGAGCTAAGTTTACTATATCTTTTGCAAAGTTTGTTGCTTCTGAGGTTATCAAAGCAAACTCTAAACCGATTTTTGCTTTATCAATTTGTGCTTCTTTATCATCGTATGTTTGGCTTGAAATGGAAATTTCAAAACTTTTTTTATCCTCTTTTTTGCTTTTGTATTTGTCAAATTCATAATTACCAAACTCAAAACCTTCAATTAAAGCAATAACAGCTTTTTTTGAACATTTATTGATATAAAGACCAATTTTTGCACTTTTGTAGTTTGTCTTTTTTAAAAGTTTTATGGCTTTTGCACTTGCAGTTCTTAACTCATCAAGCTCAAGCGACTCTATACCAACATAGATATATTTTTCACTTGCTAAAAAGATAGCCTCTTCGCTATCACCTTTAAAATTCATCTGTTTTAATATATCTTCGTGCTTTACCCATTTATGTTTGAAGTCTTTATTTAGTATAAAAACAATTTCAACATCGCAGTTGATACTATTAAGACTCTTTTGTACTATTTTGTATTTCATCTTTTAACCTTTTATTTTTTATTCTACTATTGTAAATATTTTGCTCTA
>JAIRQK010000119.1 GCA_031256525.1 Campylobacteraceae bacterium | reverse complement strand
TGGCTCAAACTTCAGCATTAGTATATAAAAAATAGCAAAAAAAGCAAAACACGCTTTTCTTGTTAGATATGATATCTCTTGATTCATCTGTCGCATTGCCTTTTTTGCACTTATCTACTTGATGTTTTTAAAAAAAACAGAGATTATCTACTCACTTAACCAAAAAGTTGCCAAATTCATCAAACTCACAATTATCTATTGACGCTTTTGGAGCACTTAAAATTTCACCATGAAATTGGGAGTTATATCTTTTATCTCTCAAATACCTATCTACAGTGTTAAAACATACCGCATCTATTGGAGTATATATGCTTTTAAAGTCATCAAATTGAAAACCTTTACTATTCTCTTTAAACTTTCTTCTCCAATAAAAATAACAACTATTTGTTTTATCTGTATACATCTTCTCTTTAGCATCAACTATATCAGTTAATATCTTTTGGTTATCTCTTGCTATTTGAGCATAAAGTGCTTTTCTTATTGGATGGTCAGAGTTTTCGTGTATCCATATCTCTACATCGTCTCTAATGCCATTATTATTACTATCAATTCCAAGCAGTGTTTTATCATTCTCTTCTTTATCTGGCATAGGAGGTAAAACATAATCAGGGTCAGACATTACATTGCTACCTTTGGTTTGGTTTCCTGTTTGGTTGTTACTATTTGTAGCATTATTTCCACCACTGCAAACTGATAAAACCAAAAACAGAGATAGAACTGTTTTGGATAAAATAGACTGCATTATTCTCCTTTTTATATATTTAATAGTAAATTACTTTTCAAATAGACCTCTGTTTTCTGGATTATTTAAGAGTGCTTCCATAGAACGTTTTGAATTGTCCTCTTTTTTTTCTACTATCTCCTCTTTTGATTTATCAATATCAACGATAGCCGTATTTATAAATATTGTCGCTTCTTCCACTTTAATTTGCAAAATAGCACCAAGAGGAATGCTAACCCACGAAGCAAAATCATCTTCTCCAAAACCAGCCTCAAAACTTAGAGTACTTTTTGAAACCTCTCCTGTTTCTATATCTCTTGTTGCTTTCAAACTTGCACTTGATAGCGTATATCCATAAAGCTCAAACATTACGATAGCCCTGAAACTATCGCTTATCTCTTTTGGCAATTTTGGTTCAAATCCAATATGTTCTACACTTGCCAAAATTGAAAAAGGCACATCTTCAGCCAAAAGAAGTTTTATAATTTTTTCCAAAGAGTAATGAACTGCCTCAACAAACTCTCTTTTTTCCAATAATTCGTATATAGTCATTTAAAGCTCCTCAAATTCATCTACAAGTTTTTTAACTTCATCAAGTCCTATTTGCCAAAATTTCTCATCTTCAATATCAAAACCAAAATAACCAACCAACTCTTTTGGTGATTTGCTTCCACCTGCACTCAAAAATTTCTCATATTTTTCCACGAAATCAACCATTTTTTCGCTCTTGTAAAGTCCATAAAGTGCTAAAACTAAAAGCTGTCCATAACTATACGCATAGCAATAAAAAGGAGAGTGGATAAAGTGCGGCATATAACTCCACCAAATTTGATAGTTTTTTGTAAGTTCTACACTTTTTCCAAACATCTTTTTACTCTCTTGTATCCAAAAAGAGTTAAATTCGTCCAAAGATAACTCTCCATCGTGGCTATGCACTGCTCTTTCAAATGTTGTAAAATTTATCTGTCTGTAAAGTGTAGCAAAAATATCCTCTATTTTTGAAGCCAAAAGTGCTTTTTTCTCCTGCTTATTGAGAGTTTCTTTCAGCTTATCAAAAACAAGCATTTCGGCAAATACTGAAGCTGTTTCAGCTGTAGTAAGCGGTGTATCACTCGCTAAATATCCCACATCTTTAGCTAAATACTGATGAATTGCATGACCAAGCTCATGTGCTAATGTAAAAAAATCTCTTCTTTTGTTTGTGTGATTTAAAAGTATATATGGGTGAGTATTTGTAGTTGCAGGGTGAGAAAAAGCACCTCCTTGCTTATTCTCTTTTGGATACACATCTATCCAGCCCTCTTCAAAGGCTTTTTTTGCGATATTTGCAAATTTTGGAGAAAAAGTTTCAAATGCATCAAGCACATTTTTTTTTGAATCTTCAAAACTAAACTCATCATCTTTTGAGTTTATAGGTGCGTATCTATCATAATCATAAAGCCTGTCAAATCCCAAAATTTCTCTTTTTTTCTCGTAGTATCTGTGGACTATCCCAAAGCTATTTTGAGCTGCTTTGATTAACGCATCAACGCTTTTTTGTGAAATTTTATTGTCCTTATGTCTTGGCTCTTCAGCACTTTTATATCCTCTTAACTCACAATCAATTTTCAAATCAGCCCTAATCATATTAAAAATATACGCAAGTAAGTGCTGATGTTTTTTAAGCTCTTTTGTAAAACTCTCACTTGCTTTTTTTCTCACATCTCTATTACTATCTGAAAGTAGTGACAAAATAGTCTCTTCAGATATCTGTTTTCCATCATATAAAAACTTCATTTTGCTAAAATGTTCATCAAAAAGTCTTGAAAATGCACTTACCCCAGTTTGATCTTTTTTGATAAGCAATCTCTCCTCTTTTTGGCTTAGTTGGTGCTTTTTTTCCTCTTTTAAATTTGTTAGATAGTAGCTATATTTTTCAGATGAGTTGATAAAGCTATTTTGCGTATGTGATTGAAGTTTATTAAATTCAAGTTCAAAAAATAGCAAATGTTCACTGC
>JAIRQK010000113.1 GCA_031256525.1 Campylobacteraceae bacterium | reverse complement strand
AGGAAGCGATATTTTGCATAATTGCGCAATGTTTGTTGTTGAAATTCCTTTAAATTTAAACGAGGAGAAAAAGAGTGAATGGTAGAGATTATAATAGACTAAGCGAATTTTCTATTTTATACATTGAAGATGAGCTTGACCTGCTTGAACATACAACTGAAATTATCGAGGATTTTGTAAAAATTGTCTATCCTGTGCAAAACACAAAAGAGGCTTATGGGGTCATAAAAACAAAAAAAGTAGATGTAATTATCTCCGATATTATGCTAAAAGATGAAAATGGCATAGAGTTTCTAAAAAAAATAAAAAAAGAGTACAACTTAGAGATTCCAGCTATTTTAACAACTGCTTTTACTGATACAGAATATCTTCTTGATGCTATAAAACTAAAAATAGAGAACTATATAGTTAAGCCGATAAATGTTAAAGAGCTTCTAAACTCCCTTCACGATACACTTTTGCCAAAAATACAGAGAAAAGAGATAAATCAAACTTACAATATCATCAAAACAATTTCAGCGATAACAGATAGTAAACAAGTCGAGGTGATAAAATTTATAATAAAAAATTTGGATAGTGAGAATATGTTTAACTATTCGTATTCTGAAATTATGGATAGAGTTGATATAAGCAAACCGACACTTATAAAGCTCTTCAAACAACTCTCAGACCTTCATATATTAGTAAAGATTCAGAACAAAAAACATCAGTTTAACGAAAACAATCTTCCTATGCTGGGGTAAAAAATGCAAAATTTGAGAAATATACCAAAAATTGACAAATTTATTCAAAGCAAGGAGTTTGAAAACCTTAATGGTTCGCTTATTTTAAAGCTCAGCAAAACTGTAATCAACCAAAAAAGAGAGAGAATTTTAAGTGGCAACGATACTCTAATTGATGAAAAAGAGTTAGTGCAACAAGTACTGAAACGATACTATGAGACAGTTAGTTGTGGTACAAAACCGCTTATAAATGCAACTGGTGTTATTGTTCATACAAATCTTGGAAGAAGTCCTATTGATAAAGAGATTTTTAACAGAGCAAAAGAGCTTGTTTGCGGATATAGCAACCTTGAGTACAATCTTTTAACTGCCCTAAGAGGCGAAAGATATGAGGAGATAAACAGGCTATTTAAGATACTATTTGATATTGAAGATGTTTTAGTTGTAAACAATAATGCTGCTGCTGTTTTCCTTATTTTAAACACTTTTGCAAAGGAAAAAGAGGTTGTAGTCTCTCGTGGTGAGCTTGTAGAGATTGGTGGGAGTTTTAGAATACCAGAAGTTATGAGAGAGAGCGGTGCGATTTTGCGTGAGGTTGGAACAACCAATAAAACAAACATAGGTGATTATGAAAATGCGATAAATGAAAAGAGTTCGATACTTATGAAAGTGCATAAGTCAAATTTTACAATTGAGGGATTTTCACAAAGTGTTGAATTTAAAGACATACACTCTCTTGCCCAAAAAAATGGACTTATCGACTACTTTGATCTTGGCAGTGGACATATTGGAAATTTGCCTTATAATCTCTCACATAATGAGCCAGAAATAGAAAAAATTTTAAAAGAGAAACCATCACTTATAAGTTTTAGTGGCGACAAACTATTTGGTTCCGTACAAGCTGGAATTATATTTGGAAAAAAAGAGCTAATAGCAAAACTCAAGAAAAATCAACTCCTAAGAATGTTAAGAGTTGATAAAGTAACTTTAGCACTTTTAGAAGAGAGTGTAAAGGCATATATTATGGAGGATTACGACAAGATAACAACAAAAAGACTTTTACACACGGAAACTAAAGAGTTAAGAGCAAGAGCGGAAAATATGGCATCAAAAATTGGTGATAATGTGTGCGAAGTTATAGATACATTCACCTATGTTGGTGGTGGCACTATGCCAAATAAAAAAATTCCCTCTATTGCGTTAAAATTTAGTCTATCACCAACATTTTTGGAGAGAGCCTTTAGAGAGTGTTTGGTCATCGGAAGAGTAGAAAATGAGGCATTTTTGCTTGATTTTAGAAGTATCGATAAAGATGAAGATGAAAAACTTTTGGAGATTATCCGCAGAGTTTTAAGATGTTTTGAATGAAACAATTAATAATTGGAACAGCTGGACACATTGACCACGGAAAAACAGCACTCATAAAGGCATTAACCGGATATGATGGCGATACTTTAGAAGAGGAGAAGAGAAGGGGTATCACTATCGACCTTAGCTTTTCAAGTTTAGAACAAAATGGCAACAATGTCTCTTTTATAGATGTACCCGGACACGAAAAACTTATAAAAACTATGATATCTGGTGCTTTTGGATATGATGGTGCTTTGGTTGTAATCGACGCAAAAGAGGGGTTAATGCCTCAAAGTATTGAACATCTCTATATTTTAGAGCTTATAGGATTAAAACATATTGTTGTTGCGTTAAGTAAGGCTGATTTAGTTGATGAAGAGTGGATAAAAAAACAGACCTTGCAGATAAAGGAGTTTTTCAAAGCCTCCTTTAAAAATCTTGAAATTTACGATATTTTACCAGTTAGCATTTACGATAAAAGCTCTATTGAGTTGCTAAAAAACTCGCTCTTTTCCATTCCTGCAAAAGAGAAGATTGATAGAGGTATCGTAAGGTATTATGTAGATAGAGTTTTCTCTTTAAAAGGTATAGGAACGGTTGTAACGGGGACTATTTTAGAGGGTGTCTTGAAAAAAGGCTCTAAAGCTTTTATATGTGAACTTCAAAAAGAGATAACGATAAAAAATCTACAAACGCACGACAAAAATGTCCAAAATGTCCAACAAGGACAAAGAGTAGCGATAAACATCTCTGATATCTCACACAACAATATCCAAAAGGGATTTTTAATAACTCAAAAAGGATACATTAGAGGTTTTAGTAGTGCTGATATCTTTGTAAATTTGCTACCAAAAAGAAAGATACCCCATAACTCAAATATCATTTTTCACATAGGTGCAAAACAGGTCGAAGCGAGGATTCTCTACTATGATGTAAACAAAGAGTCCGCATTTGCAAAAGTTGAGTTTAAAGAGGAGCTTTTTTTAGTTTTTAAAGAGCCTTTTGTCATAACGCAAAATGGTAGAGTTTGCGGTGGTGGCGAAGTTATAAATGCTATAAATAA
>JAIRQK010000084.1 GCA_031256525.1 Campylobacteraceae bacterium | reverse complement strand
AAATATACCAAGCAAGCACAAGCGAACTTTACGGAAAAGTACAGGAAATTCCACAAAAGGAGACGACTCCATTTTATCCAAGAAGCCCATACGCAGTTGCTAAAATGTATGCTTACTGGATAACAGTTAATTATCGTGAGGCTTATGGAATGTTTGCGTGTAATGGGATACTATTTAACCACGAATCTCCCGTTCGTGGCGAAACATTTGTTACGAGAAAAATCACGCGTGCAGTTTCAAAAATAGCTCTTGGCTTGCAAGATACTTTATATATTGGCAATCTTGACGCAAAAAGAGATTGGGGGCACGCAAAAGATTATGTGAAGATGATGTGGATGATTCTTCAAACAGATACTCCAGAAGATTGGGTAATCGCTACAGGAAAGACAACTTCAGTTCGAGATTTTATAAAAATGGCATTTGAATATTGTGGTGTTGAGCTTGAATTTGAAGGTTCTGGCGTTAATGAAACAGCAGCTATCAAATCTTGCAACAACCCTAAATATCAATTAGAAATTGGCAAGGAAGTAGTTGTTGTTGATCCGAGATATTTTAGACCAACAGAGGTTGATTTGCTTTTGGGTGATCCTACAAAAGCAAATGAAAAACTCGGCTGGATACCAGAATATGACCTTAAGATGATAGTTGAAGATATGATGAAGTCAGACCTAAAACTGATGACAAAAGATGTCTATTTAAAAGAGAATGGCTATAAAATTATGAGGTACTTTGAGTAAAATGCAAAAACAGAGTAAAATTTATATAGCTGGTCATACGGGACTTGTTGGAAGTGCCATTTTAAGGCATTTGAAAAATGGTGGATACACAAATATTATCACAAAAACACACAATGAATTAGATTTGACAAAAGAGCAACAAGTAAAAGATTTTTTTGAAAAAGAGAAACCAGAATATGTTTTTTTAGCAGCAGCAAAAGTTGGTGGAATTGCAGCAAATAACACTTTTAGAGCGGATTTTATATACGAAAATATTGCTATTCAAAACAGTGTCATTCACCAAAGCTATAAAAACAATGTAAAAAAACTGCTGTTTTTAGGTTCAAGTTGCATCTATCCAAAAAATGCACCTCAACCGATAAAAGAGGAATATCTCTTGACTAATGAGCTTGAATATACAAACGAGCCTTACGCTATCGCTAAAATTGCCGGTTTAAAAATGTGTGAAAGCTACAATTTGCAATATAATACAAATTTTATAAGTGTTATGCCAACAAATCTTTATGGAGAAAATGACAATTTTGACTTAAAAACATCTCATGTTTTACCAGCACTTCTGAGAAAAATTCATGAAGCAAAAATTGAAAATAGAAAAAATGTTGAAATTTGGGGAAGCGGGAAACCAAGAAGAGAGTTTTTGTATAGTGATGATATGGCTGATGCTTGTGTTTTTATAATGAAAAATGTAAATTTTATTGATTTGATTCAAGACAAAAAAGAGATAAAAAATACACACATAAACATAGGAACTGGCGAGGATATATCAATTTTAGAACTTGCAAATATGATAAAAAAAATTGTAGGTTTTGGTGGAGAATTTATATTTGATAGCTCAAAACCAGACGGAACAATGAAAAAACTTTTAGATGTGAGCAAACTCTCATCTTTAGGGTGGAGATATAAAACAAGTTTAGAAGATGGAATAAGAGAAGTATATTGGAAAACTTTTTGTGATAAAAAAAATATATAACGACTATCTAAAAAATGAGGGGTTCTTAAAATATTTTAAAAATACATCATGGCTCATTTTTGAGAGGTTTTTACGACTACTTTCTGGGCTTATTATAACTATTTGGATTGCGAGATATTTAGGACCAAATCAGTTTGGTCTTTTTTCTTATGTGCAAAATTTTGCATTTTTTTTTACTATTGTTGCGACTTTTGGAATTGACAACATAACAATCATTCAACTTATAAAATATCCTAAAAATAGAGATAAAATTCTTGGCAGTTCATTTTTGATAAAAATTTTTGGCTCATTTTTTGCCATTTTGACAGTGATAATCTCATTTTTTTTCACCAACAATGACAGCTTCACAAATATTTTGATATTAATTATCGTAAGTTCAACAATATTTCAATCTTTATGCGTAATAGAGTTTTTCTTTCAAGCAACAGTAAAAAGCAAATACACAGCTTTAGCAAATATCGTATCTCTGTTTATTTCAATTATAATAAGAGTGGTTTTAATAGCAACAAACGCACCACTAATTGCTTTTGTTGTCGTCATTTTAGTAGAAAATGTTATTATCGTCAGTCTATTGGCATATTTCTATTTTTACCAAAAATATACAATTTTTTCGTGGAAGTTTGATAAAAAAACTATCAAACTAATTTTAGTAGATAGTTGGCCATTTTTTTTAAGCGTGATGATATTGGCTTTACACGCAAAAATTGACCAAATATTTATAAAAGAACTTATAGGAAATCAAGCCGTTGGATTTTATGCTGCAGCCACTAAACTTAGCGAAGCAACTTATATAATTCCAACAGTAATAATTAGCTCTCTTTTCCCGTCAATAGTAAATGCAAAAAAAATAAATGAGGAGATTTTTTACGAAAGAATACAAAAGTTGTACTCGCTTGTTGTCTGGTTTGCTATTGTCATCGCTTTGCTTGTAACTTGCTTTTCAGAATCTATCATCAAAATTTTATATAAAGAACAATTTTTAGATGCTTCCAAAGTATTAGCCATTCACATATGGTCTGGGGTTTTTGTAGCAATTGGCATATTAAATGTAAGGCTTGTAACGATAAACAACAAACAAAAGCAGTGGTTGTTAATTTTGATACTTGGAACATTTATTTTATTAACATTGTTATATTTTCTAATTTCAAAATATGGTATTCTTGGTGCTTCTTATAGCGTTTTAATAAGTCAATTTTTAATGAGTATAATTATCCCACTGTTTATTAAAATTGATAAAAAATATATATATACCATCTTAAAATCACTGTTAGTATATAAACAAGGCTCTAAAAATTGAAAATTCTTGTCATTTCTATTAGAAGTTTTGGGGACTGTATAGTTACACTTGAGCTTGTAAAATATCTTGCTTTAGATAAAAACATTCAAATAGATATTTTTACCAAAAACGAGTTTAAACAGTTTTTCACAAATGACAAGAATATAAATGAAATTTACACATCAATTTTTCCTGTTGGAGTAAATGGAAAATTTTCACCAATTTCACTTTTTGCTCTTTTTAAAAAATCGCTTAAGTTGAAAAAACAAAATTACGATATAGTATTGAACAATATAGGCGATTTTAGAGAACAAGCTATCGGTTTTTTGATAGCAAAAAATGCAAACATAAGCATTAAGCTTCCCAAAAATCACCCATTTAATAACTTAATAAGAAGAGGATTGAACTTTTTGGTTGATAGACTTATAAATATACCTGAAAAAATGATAAATATTTATGATATGCAAAAATATATAGCTGAAAATATTTTAGATAAAAAAATTGCACTGAATGTTGATGGTCATATAGACAACAAAAGGACGAAATTTGCGATACACCCAACAGCAAGTCAAGAGTGCAGAAGATGGGATTTTGACAAATGGATAAAATTAATAGACACTTTGTCTGCAAAAGATAAAGTATTGGTTTTTTGTGCACCAAATGAAAAAAAATATATTGAAGATGCTTTCGTAAAGATAAAAGATAAAATTGAGATAGTCGCTTCTAATTTAGAGCTATTTTTCAAAAATTTAGAAAATGTTCATACTTTAATTTGTCTTGATAGTTTTGCACTTCATGCAGCTTATTATAAAAATGTAGAAAATATTATAATGTTAAATGGGGCGAACAATTTTGAAATATGGCTACCACCAAATGCAAAAGTAGTGCAAGGTGACTTTACATGCGACCACTTTCCTTGCTATAATAAACCAAAATGTTTAAATCAAGACAAAAAATTTATATGTATAAAATCTATAAAAGTTGATGATATTTTATGTAAGATAGAAAAAAATGGATAAAAATTTCAAAATTTCAATAATAACTGTTGTATATAACGGGGAAAAATATGTTGAAGATGCTTTAAAAAGCGTTGTAAATCAATCATATAAAAATTTGGAATACATAATAATAGATGGGAAATCAATAGATAATACATTAAATATTATCAAAAAATATGAAGACAAAATATCTAAAATTATTAGCGAAAAAGACAACGGTTTATATGATGCTATGAATAAAGGAGTGCAGTTAGCAACTGGGGATATTGTAGGCATTTTAAATTCTGATGATTTTTATATTGACAATATGACGCTAAATAAAATTGCTCAAATCTTTGAAGAAAATAGACAAATTGATATAGTTTATTCGGATTTGATGTATGTAGATGAGGTAGATACTGATAAAGTAGTTAGGTTTTGGAAGTCTGGGAAACAACAATCATTTAAAAACGGTTGGCATCCTCCGCATCCAACGATGTTTGTAAAAAAAGAGTTGTATGATAAATATGGTCTATTTGATACAGACTTTAAAATCTCGGCAGATTATGAATTAATGTTAAGATTTATTGAAAAAAATAGAGCTAATCTCTTCTATCTTCCAGAAACAACAGTTAAAATGAGAGTTGGTGGCGTTAGCAATAAAAGTATAAAAAATATCGTAAAAGCAAACATTGAAGTTTTAAAAGCGTGGAAAAAAAATGGATTTAGAGTGCCATTTTTTATATTTTTCATAAAGCCATTTAAAAAAATAAAACAATTTTTTGTTAAAAATGATAAGGCTGAAATAAGGCGATAAAAATGGAAGAAACAAAAAGAAAAGGTGCTATAACGATAAGAGATATTCCAAAAGATATTTTGGAAAAATTAAATCAAGGTGAGATAGAAACCGCAAATTTAGTAGAGTATTTAGCAATTGACCGAAGAGTTTTACTTGAAAATTTGTTAAACCAATGCAATAAAACAATTTATCTGCAACCTATTTTAGAGAAAATAGATAAATTGGAAAAACAGACCATAAATACAATCAGCGAGGCAATTGGCATAGGACTTCTTGAACAAGCAACAATTCATAACGATACAGATTTATTGCGAACAATTTCAACGCACCAATTGGATTTAGTCCGCTGTTGGGCAACTTTTTTCATTGGGAAAAATACCAGACTAAACATTGAGCAAATGCTTTGTAAAATAAAGCCATTTGCCGCCGACAAACATTTTAATGTTAGGGAAGAGGCTTGGGTTGCAGTAAGAAAAACTATCATAGAAAACCTGAATAAAAGTATCGAAATTTTATCAATATGGGTAAAAGATAAAGATGAAAATATTAGACGTTTTGCAAGTGAAGCAACAAGACCGCGTGGTGTTTGGTGCGAACATATTAAAGAGTTGAAAGAAAACCCAGAATTGGCTTTATCAATTTTAGAACCGTTAAAATCAGACCCATCAAGGTATGTGCAAAACAGCGTTGGAAATTGGCTAAATGATGCAAGTAAAACACAACCAGATTTTGTCATAAATCTTTGCAAACATTGGAAAAAAAAGAGCAATACCAAAGAGACAAAATATATCATAAAAAGGGCTTTAAGAACAATTGTCAAAAAGGCACGAGCGACACTTTAACATAAAATAGAGTTACTTTTTTTGAGTAGCATAAGTTTATATATTATATATATTTGGTAGAATTAATACAGTAAATGAGAAGGGATTTTAATGAAAAGATTGTTTGATGTTTTATTGTCAATATTTTTGTTAATTATATTGTCTCCGATTATTATTATTGTATATATTTTAGTGTTTGTCATTATGGGAAAACCTGCTATTTTCAAACAACCAAGAGGTGGCTACAAAGGCAAAATATTTACTATTTATAAATTTAGAACTATGACCAATAAAACAGATGAACATGGTGTCTTATTGAGCGATGAGGAGAGGTTAAACTCTTTTGGAAAATTTTTAAGATATACAAGCCTTGATGAGTTTCCTCAAATTATAAATGTTCTAAAAGGTGATATGAGCCTCATAGGTCCGCGTCCACAAATTGTTGAATATTTGCCTCTTTATAGCGAAGAACAGTCTAAAAGGCATGATGTAAAACCTGGAATTACTGGTTGGGCGCAAGTAAATGGAAGAAATGATATAAGCTGGACTAAAAAGTTTGAGTATGATGTGTGGTACGTTGAAAATCAGAGCTTTATGTTGGATATGAAAATTTTGTTTAAGACTTTTTTACATTTTTTCAATCCACAAGGCGTTTCGCAAGAAGGACACGCTACTGTTGAAAAATTCAATGGTAAAAATTAACTTTTTATAACCCCCCCCTAATTAACTTTAAAATCTCCTTATTTCTGTATAATAGACAAAAAACTATTAGGAAATTTCTAAAATGGAACTTAGCGAAATCTTTCAAAGCGAAGCTTTCAAACTTTATGGGATTCCCTTGCTTATATGTTTAGCAAGGGTTACTGATGTAACTTTGGGCACTATAAGAATTATCTTTGTCTCTAAAGGAATGAAAAATATCGCCCCTATTCTTGGGTTTATTGAAATTTGTATTTGGCTTGCTGCAATCACTCAAGTTATGACAAATTTAACAAATATTACCAATTTTTTTGCTTATGCTTTGGGCTATTCGTTGGGAAACTATCTTGGTATCTATATAGAAGGAAAATTGGCTTTAGGAAATGTTGTCGTTAGGATTATCACCAAAAGAGATTCTCATGCACTTGCAAAAAAGCTAAGAGAGAACAACTACTCTGTTACTATTTTGGATGCGGAGGGAAATTTTGGTCCTGTAAATGTTGTTTTTACGGTTATAAAAAGAGCTGATATTCAAAATATCTTGCCACTAATTCTTCATTACAATCCAAACGCTGCATACTCAATTGAAGATGTTAGATATATAAGCGACCCCCGAGTTTTGCAAACAACAAGAGGTCAAAGGTGGGGAATTGCAACTTTCATAAAAGGCTTAAGAAAATAGCAACTTCGTTGCACAAATGTATTTTATACAACGAAGTTTATATATAAAAGGCTATTTTTTAAGTGTTTTTATATAATTTTTAATATCGGCAATTCTTGTGCTATCAGCTGGGTGAGTTGATAAAAATTCAGGAGATGCAGCTCCACTTTTTGCACTACTCATTTTTTCCCAAAAAGCCACTGCTTCATTTGGATCATATCCAGCCTTAAACATTAAATTTACTCCGATAATATCTGACTCAGTCTCATGTTTTCTACTAAATGGAAGAATCACACCATAGTTACTTGCAGTTCCATAGACCATTTCAAAAATTCCTTGTTGACCCGCTGGAATATTAAGTGCAGTTGATAGAATTTGTCCACCCAAATTTGTAGCCATTTGCTGACTCATCCTCTCTGCTCCATGTCTTGCTAAAACATGTCCTATTTCGTGTCCCATAACTGTTGCTATTTGGTCGTCATTTGCCATTAGTTTTAGTATTCCTGTATAGAAAAATACTTTTCCTCCCGGAAGAGCAAATGCATTTAAAACATCCTCTTCAATAACATAAAAACTCCACTCATACTGTTTCGCCTCTTCTGATACGGCAACTATTTTTTTGCCAATATTCTCAACTCTTGCTGCCAATGTTTTATTTGTCGTTAGCTTTGACTGACTTAAGATATTTTCGGACTCACTAAGCCCTAATGCCGTTTCTTGGTCAGCACCTATCAATATCATCTGAGATCTACCCGTAACTGGAGCGTTTGCGCATCCAGCAAAAAATAAAAAAGCCACAAGGGAAACTAAAATCATACGAACCATGTTCAATCCTTTTTTTTGCATTTCATAATAGTATAACATATAACTACAAAAACTAATAAAACTCCTATCGTAAAAATCGGATAAAAGTTTTTCATAACAGCACATACGACTATCAAAATAGCAAGCACTGTTGGCACTTCGTTATAAGCACGAAAAAACTTTCCACTTCTTTTGCATGTATCGTTCAAGAGTCGTTTTCTATAATATTCTAACGAAAAAGAGTATGCTATCAAAAACAGTAAAAGCAAAAATTTTACATGTAACCAACCATTTGACATCAAACTTGGATTAGCCAAAATAAGTAAAATGCCACTTGTCAAAGTTGCGATAAATGCTGGAAATCCGATAGCTTTGTATAAAAGTCTCTCTTGAGTTTTTACAACACTCACAAACTCTTTTTTCTCTTTATGCTCAACATGATAAACGAAAAGTCTTGGCAAATAAAAAAGCATAGCCATCCAAGAGATAAAAGCGATAACATGAAAAGCCTTTATTCCCATATAATACTGCGTAAGTATATCCATCATTTCTCCCACATAAAAAATTATGTAATGATATCGAAACTACTTTAAACTTATCGCAAAATATTGATGCTATATTTTGTCAAAATCGTAATTCTATTTATGATACTTTTGCTAAATTTATGATTAGCAACTAAAATCTACTTATTTTTTCCAGAATTAAATTTTACTAATTTTTCCCAATCAATTTTTCCATTTTCGTTACAAAA
>JAIRQK010000037.1 GCA_031256525.1 Campylobacteraceae bacterium | reverse complement strand
ATGGTGGATTGATGCATCTATTTATGAATATGGCTGTTCTTTGGCAACTTGGCTCAGTTTTGGAAAATGCAAGAGGTTGGCTCTATTTTTCACTTCTCTATTTTTTAGGAGGTATTTTAACCTCGCTATTTACTTTAATTTACATATATAACTTCAACACTCATTCAAATGTAGTAGGTGCGAGTGGTGCGATTTGCGTACTTATCGGTTGGATAGCAAAAAAAGATCCATTTAGTAGAAAAGGGCTAATTATAGCTGTTTTACTTATATCTTTTGCACCGCTTTTAATGGGTGTAAATGTTGCTTGGTTTGCACATATATTGGGATTTGCTGTTGGATATTTAATAGCAAAATATGTAAGATAATATTGCAAAGTAGGGCGGTTTTGATATTTTAGATGGGAATTTATAGCAAGTTGTTGCTATAATAAATTTTAAAAACAGATAAGGAAAAAATTATGAAAACTATATATTTCATAAGGCATTCAAAATCAGACCAAAATACGCAATGCGAGGACTTTGAAAGACCACTAAACAGAAGAGGGGAGAAAGATGCACCTTTTATGGCAAAGAGGTTAAAGCACTATAAAGTAAAACCCGATATCATAATATCCAGTCCCGCAAAAAGAACACTCGATACAGCAACTATAATCGCAAAAATATTGAAATATTCAAAAGAAAAAATTGTCCTAAAAAAGGAACTTTATGACTCCACATACAACGACTATTTAGATGTCATAAAAAGTATTGACAACAAGTATAAAAACATCTTTATAGTAGGACATAATCCCGCAATTACCGAAGTTTGCGAAATTCTCAGCAACTCTATAATTGGAAACATTCCAACAACAGGCATATTTTGCATTAAATTTGATGTTGAAAACTTTCAAGATATAGAGAGCCAAAATGGAAAAGTTGTATTTTTTGACTTGCCAAAAAAACACTCAGTAAAGTAGAAATATTTAAATTTTTGAAGGAGTTATAAGGGTAGATAAAGGGTGTTTTACCGACTTTTCATATTTTATGATAAAATCACGCTCAAATAAGTCCATAGATAAAGGATTTACACAATGAAAAAAAATTTAACAATTTTAGTTTTAAGTTTAGCGGTTTTAGGTTTTTCTGGCTGTGATAGCAAAGAGGAAAAAGAGTTAAAAGAAGCCAACAAACAAGTTGAAGATGAATTTAAAAATGATAAAAATAAAGAGCAACATTATGAAAAAGTAATGGATAGTACTCGTGATTTTTCTCCTTTCCCATTTCCAAAAAAATAAAATATGATGAAAGTTTTTGAATCTTTCTTGCCTTTATAATAGTAGTTTTGAAGTCTTTTGATTTTATTTTTTAATGTTAAATTTTAAAGGCTTCATTTCTATATTTTACTTTAATATTGCTAATTCTGTTTTTACTCAATATGTTTTTTCATATTTTAATAAATTGTTTTTAAAGAAAAGGTACGTGTTTTTTGCTATTAATTTTAGTTTGAAAATTAAAGTTTTCAATACAAAATGATATATAAAACCCCCAAACTTAGCAAAGTGCCTTTGAAAACTACTTTTTTACTAATTAGAATTAATAGTTCCATATTTTGGGCTTTTTTTTAGGATTTTACATATTTTATTTTTTGACAAAAATAGAAAATGTTTAATTTTTATACAACAAATTTTCAGTAATATTTTTTTGCAAAATTTATGCGTAAAATTTTATGTAACTATTTTTTACACATTTTTTTTGAAACCAAAATGCACAAAATTGTCAAAAATGAAAAATAAGCCCTTTGACTGGCTACAAACACTCACAAGAGATAAAGAAATAGATTTTAGAGGCTTTTTTATTTTTACACACAAAAACTATTAAAATTTAAACTCTTAGTGATAAAATACTAAAAATATTTGAGGTCAAGATGAAATACCCTATAGATTGTGAAGATAATTTTCAAAATACCCTACTCTTTTGGATTTCTCGCTTTGTGCGACACAAATTAAACTCTTTATCAAATAAAGAAGTTTCTGATCCAAAAACTCTCTCCAACATCATTTTGGAACTTACTCGTGGAGCTAAAAGCATTGAAGAGCTTGATGTTTTGGCAAAAAATGCTCGAAATATCGGACTCACAGGCATAAATACCTATTTTGTTCCTTTGAAAAAACTTTTTGATATGCTAAGTGCTCAAAGACTCTATTCGATGACACAAATTGATGAAGAGCTGCTTAGTGATTTTCTCGCAAGTTCAACTGCCGGACTTAGCGATGCAAGTAAAAAAAACCACAGAATAGCCGTAATGTCTCTTTTTCAATATATTGAAAAACAAAATGAACTTGATGGAAAAGCTCATGTTTACGATATCGAGCTTAAAAACTGGGGTGGAGTTGCTGGAAAAAGAGGTGAGAAACTGCCTGAATTTATGGACGAAAAAGAGCTTCATATATTTTTAAAAGCTATAGATGAGTTTCCTTTTAAAAGCTCTGCCAATAGAAATAGAACTATAATAAAATTGATTATCTATACAGGAATTCGTGTTTCAGAAGCCTTAGGACTAAAAGTAAAAGATATATCAGAACAGAAAGATTGTTTTGTGCTTAGGATAAGAGGCAAGGGAAATAAATATAGGGTTGTGATGATAAAACGCTCTTTGATTGAAGATGAGTTAAAAACACATATACAAAACTCACTGAAAAATAGAGATGGTCTTCTGTTTTGTAACAGAAGTGGCGAAAAAATGACACAAGCGTATGTAAGTCGTATGGTTGAAAATATTTTGCTACATAACGGTATTAGAAAAGAAAAAAATGGTGCGCATATGTTAAGACATACTTTTGCCACCCTACTCTATAGGAGAAAAAAAGATATCGTATTGGTTCAAGAAGCCTTAGGACACGCAAGTCTTAATACATCAAGAATTTACACTCATTTTGATAGCGAAAGACTCAGAGAAGCTGCTGATGTGGCTGAAGAGTTTACAAAAAAGCAAAAGAAATATTAATGGAGTTTCATATTTGGCTTACAATGCTTATCGCCTCTATCATAATAAGCGTATCTCCCGGAGCTGGGGCGATTGCAACAATGGATAGTGGTTTAAATTATGGTTTTAAACGCTCATACGCAACAATTTTTGGTCTTCAAATTGGACTTTTAGCACAAATATTGATTGTTGCTGTTGGACTTGGCGGGATTTTGGCTACTTCAGAAACTCTTTACGAGATAATAAAATGGATAGGAGTTATATATCTTGTTTATCTTGGTGTTATGAAGTTTCGCGACTCAAATTCAGTTTTTAAAAACTCAAAAACTAAAAGAGATTTTAATTTTAAACGCTCTTTTTTACAAGCAACATTGATAAACTTAACAAATCCAAAAGCAACAGTTTTTTTAATAGCTTTTATGCCACAATTTTTAGATATAAATAGACCAAAACTAACGCAAATTACCATTATTTGCTTAACATTGTTAGTTGTTGATATATTTGTAATGAGTGGATATAGCTCACTTGCACAAGTTATGAAAAGGTGGATAAACAATCCAAAAATTGTAAGAACGCAAAATCAAATAACCGGGGTTTTGCTTATAATAGTCGCATTTTTCTTAGCTCAAAATGCAACACAAAAATAAATCTAC
>JAIRQK010000139.1 GCA_031256525.1 Campylobacteraceae bacterium | reverse complement strand
AATTCCTTTTACATTATCAAGACCATTTTTAAGTGGAATGATGTTAAACATACTCTAACTCCTCAGGTTTTTGTTTTTTTTTGATAAGTCTTTTTGTATTAATTATTCCTTCATTTGTTCCAATGACTAAGAGTTTGCTCTCGCTTCCAATTAGTGTATCTCCTCTTGGCATTGGTATAAATGTATTATTTGCATCTTTTATACCTACGATACTTACATTTGTTATATCTCTTAATTTTGTCTCTTTTATCTTTTTAAATTTAAGCCATGAAAATTCAGGAATTTCAATCTCTTCGATATTTATAGATGTCTCTTTTTTCGACAGAAAATTCTCTATCATACTCTGCATATCTGGATGTAGGCTCATTACATTAAGTCTTTGAGCGACAAGTTTTGAAGCTGATACGATAGAGTCCGCTCCAAGTTTTTTTAATCTCTCTGTTTCGCTCTCATTGTTGGCATGAGACATAATGTGAAAAGGTTTTTTGATACCAAGTTCTTTTTCATAAAGCCTTGTTATAACTATTTGAGCGATGTTATCCGCAACATTTTCGCTCAGAGTTATAACGCCTTTTGCACTTGATAGACAGGATTTGATAATTGAGGTTTCTGTATGTGGTTCGCCTTGAATAAAATAGGGATATTTGTTTTGTTTTGCGATTTCCGCAATTTCAGGAGAGTTATCAACAACTACAAATGGTATGTGATTTTCACGAAACTGTTTTGCAAGTTCAATCGTATAAGAGTTATGGTGGCAAATAATGAAGTGATTTTTAAGTCTTATTATTTGGTGAAGCATTTGTCGCTCCTTGATGAGTTTTTTTATTATACCTTTATTTATCATATCTATCAAAACACCAATAGCAAATGAAAAAGATGCAAATCCTAAAATGATAAGCACTATAGTAAATAGTCTTCCGCCATTTGATATTGGGGCGATTTCGCCAAAACCAACAGTTGTAAATGTGAAACCTGTTTGATATAAAGCGTCTATTAAAGAGAAGTTATCAATTATAATGTAACCAAGAGTTCCTATCATCATAACAATTGTTATGAGAACTAAAGGAAGTCTAAGAGGTTTTAATTGCTCATATATTTGCGCATCAATGTGTTTGATGGGTTCGATTTTGTTTCTTGAATAGTTAAGAGGGGTTGTACTGTTTTGATTTAATATATCCATAAAACCCCCTTAAATATTAAGCGGTTTGAAATGAAACTATCCGTTTTTTTTCATTGTTCTTAGAGTTGAAGCCGCAACTTTAATTTTTCTAGTAGTTCCATCTTCTAATGTTACGCGAACCACACGAAGATTTGGCAAAAATCTTCTTTTTGTTTTGTTATTTGCGTGGCTTACATTATTTCCAACCATAGGACCTTTTCCAGTAAGTGCACATCTTCTAGCCATGATGAATTCCTTGACATTTATTTATATTCTGAAAAATTTATAACAAAAACACGCTCAAAAAAATATTTTTATTTTAAACTTTTGACAAAGTGGTAATTATATCACAAAAACTTAACAAAATAATTAAATATTATTTATTTTATGTGGTTTTGTGAATTTATTATATTATGTTTGAAATTAAGCAATGAAAATAACAGCAATTAAATAACTTTTTTGGTACAATAATAGGCATTTAAATTGATGTGGTATTAAATAGTGTTAAAAAGAGGAAAGATGTTTGTAGCTCCTAGTATATTGTCGGCAAACTTTGGAAAACTTGATGAAGAGATAAAGGCTATTTGTGAAACTGGTTGCGATTTTGTCCATATTGATGTGATGGACGGGCATTTTGTGCCGAATTTGACCATTGGACCAGTTGTGGTTGATGCTGTAAATAAGATAGCTACCAAACCGCTTGATATCCATTTGATGGTGGAGAATAATGCATTTTTTGTAGAACTTTTCTCTCATATCAAGCCAAGGTTTTTATCATTTCACATAGAGGAAGAGAAACACCCTCATAGACTTATCCAAAAAATTAAGAGTTATGGTATCAAAGCTGGGATAGTTTTAAATCCTCACACAAGGGTAGAGGAGATTGAATATCTACTTGAAGATTTGGATTTGGTGCTTTTAATGAGCGTAAATCCGGGATTTGGTGGACAAAGTTTTATACCTTCAGTTTTGGAAAAAGCAGAAAGATTAAAAGAGCTTGTCATAAAACGCAATTCTAAAGTGTTGATAGAGGTTGATGGTGGAGTAAGTGATAAAAATATTAACGCTTTAAAGAGTGCCGGAGTTGATATAGTGGTTGCTGGAAACTATATATTTAGTTCAAATTCATATAAAGATGCGATTAATTCATTAAGAGTGTAGATGAGAGTAAAAATTTGTGGTATTACCTCTTATAATGACGCTAAAAATGCAATAGATGCTGGTGCAGATGCACTTGGTTTTGTTTTCTATGAAAAATCGCCAAGATATATTTTGGCACAAAACGCAAAAGAGATTATCCAAAAACTTCCTCCATTTGTTGAAAAAGTGGGACTTTTTGTAAATGAAGAGGCGAAAAATATAGACTTTATATGCAAAGAGGCAAAACTAACTCTTGCACAGATTCATTTTGAGGCAGATGATGAATTTTTTAAACAGCTCGAAGTGCCTTATTTGAAAGTTTTAAGAGCAAAACAAAAAGAGGATATTTTTAAAAAAATAGGTGAATTTTGTTTGATTGACTCTTTTGTTGATAGTTTTGGTGGCTGTGGGAAAAAATTGGAATTTTCTTGGTTTGATGGTGTTGATTGTTCTAAATTTATATTAGCTGGTGGGCTGAATATTGGCAATATTGATGAGGTTAAAAAGTATAATTTTTTCGCAGTTGATGTAAGTAGTGGAGTTGAAAAAGAGAAGGGTGTTAAAGATAAGAAGAAGATGTATGATTTTATAAAGAGAGCTAAAAGTTGACAGCTTTTAATGATTTGGCAGAAAAATTGCTCATTGGAGATATTGGTAGTAAAGATTTTTTTAGTGCGGTAAATAGCATAGATAAACTTAGGGATTTTGGGATTAGTTCGGTTTTTGATTTGCAGTGTCTTGGACTTGATGTTGAAGAGATTGATGAGTTTATAAAGCTAAAAACAAAAACAAGAAATATTACAGAACAGAGATTTTGTGTCGTTGATATTGAGACAAATGGTTGTGCTTTAAAAGATGCAAAAATTATAGAGATTGGTGCAGTTATTGTCCAAAATGGTGAGATAATTGATGAATTTAACTCTCTTGCTTATGCAGGTTTTTTATCTGATGTAGTTGTTAAACTGACTGGAATTACTCAAGAGATGTTAGAAGATGCACCAAGTGAGGCTTTGGTATTAGAGCAATTTAGAGGGTTTATAAAAGATAGTGTTTTTGTAGCACACAATGTTGAGTTTGACTATAACTTTTTATCTTATGCCTACTTAAGACATAAAATGCCACCACTTCTAAATAGAAGACTCTGCACGATAAGTTTAGGAAGAAAGACATTTGAAGCTCCAAGATATGGACTTCAAGCCCTAAGAGAACATTTTGAAATAACTGAAGGAGTTGCTCATCGTGCTTTTTGGGATGCAAAGAGTGCAGCACAGATTTTCAATATCTCATGCAAAAATTTATGCGAAGATATTGTAACTACTGAGGACCTGCTTCTATTTGCAAAGGAGAATAGAGAAAAAAAGATAAAAGCACAACGAAAATTGCCTATATTTGAAGAGGAAGTTTAATGATGAGGATACTATTTTTTATATTAGCTTTAACAGGGTTGATATTTGCACAAGATGGGATAAAAGATAACGAGAGATGTAAAGTTAGATTTGATAATGGTGTTGTTTTAAGAAATGTTGAAGCAGCAGTGAGTTCACAAAAAATGGCTACTGGTCTATCGCAAAGAGAAGATATAAGTGATGGAATGATTTTTGTTTTTCCTGAAGAGGATTTTCTATATTTTTGGATGAAAGATACTTTAGTTGATATTAGCATTGGTTTTTTCGATAAAGAGATGACTTTACTTCAAGTTATTGATATGAGTGCAAATACGCTTGATATTCACAAGTCAAACAAAAAAGCAAAATATGCACTTGAGCTTAAAAAAGGTAGTTTTGAAAAACTTAGCATTAAAGCAGGCGATAAGATAGAGAGCTTAAGGTGCAAAAACAAGTGGCGGAAACATTAAGCCATACTATCTCTAAAGATAAAATAGACAGCTCCAACCATACAAATTGAGGCGTATAGGTAGTTAATTGAGATTGACTTTTGCATATAAAAATAGGTAAAAACTGCAAAAACAGACATTGTGATAACCTCTTGTATGATTTTTAGTTGAGGAAGCGTGAAGTAGTTTATCCCTATTCTATTTGCTGGAACTTGAAAGCAGTATTCAAAAAATGCTATAAACCAACTTATTAAGATAATCATTACAATGGGCTTACTTCCTAAATGTTTAAGATGTCCATACCAAGCAAATGTCATAAATATATTCGATATGATTAAAAAAATGATAGTTTGAGCCATGACAAATCTTCTTATTTAATGAGATATTTATAAAAAACAGAGATATTTTATCAATATTGTGTTAAAAATTTCGCTAAAAATAATAAAAACTCACATTTAAAGATAGCTTTTTTTAGCTATCTTTAAATAGTTTTTTTGCTAACTGCTCTGCTTTTGAGGCAGTTGAGTCTTTTTTTAGAGATTTGTGTATCCTGTTTACATACTCTTCAAGCATTGTTTGGGAGTTTGCTTGTCTCTCCTCCTCCACGCTCTCTTTTATATATTCGCCATCATTTTTGAGTATCCAACTTAGAGAGTTATCTTTTAGTTGAAGCTGCATAATCTCTAATAGTTTCTTTTGCAAAGACTCTTTCTTTATTGGCGTCATAAGTTCCAATCGTCTCTCGAGATTTCTTGGCTTCCAATCAGCACTTGAGATATAGAGATTTGGATTTGAGTGTTTAAAATAGAAAATTCTTGCGTGTTCAAGATATTTTCCGACTATTGATTTTACTGTTATGTTTTCACTAATATTTTTTACTCCCGGTCTTAAACAGCAAATTCCTCTAACAATTAACTCTATTTTTACACCTTTAATCGATGCGTTATAGAGTGCTTCTATCATATCAGAATCAACCAAAGCATTCATTTTAGCGATAATATGACCCTCTTCACCTTTTGTAGCTTCGTTATTTATCATCGCAATCAGACGATTTTTAATTTGCATAGGCGACATTGAAAGGTGTTCAAGTTTGCGATTTTTTGAAAAGCCAGAAAGTATATGAAAAAATGTGGTTGTGTCTTTTGCATAGTTCTCATCTGTCGTAAAAAAACTAATGTCAGTATACATTTTTGCAGTTGATGCGTTGTAGTTTCCAGTTCCAAGGTGCATATAAAATTTTAATTTACCATCAACTTGGCGTATGACTTGAGCCACTTTTGCGTGTACTTTAAAACCAGAGATACCATAAATTACATGAGCCCCAGAGCTTTCAAGCGATTTTGCCCAGTGAAGATTGTTCTCCTCGTCAAAACGTGCTTTAAGTTCGACCATAACAGTAACTTGTTTTCCATCACTTGCTGCGTTTATGAGAGATTGGACTATTGGAGAGTTTTTTTCAACTCTATAGAGTGTCATTCTAATTGAGATAACTTTTGAATCTTTTGATGCCTCTTGAATGAATGTTGTTACTGGGTCAAAGCTCTCATATGGGTGAACCAAAAGCGCATCTGTTTTGTCCATTACTGAAAATACTGATTCGTTTGAGTTAAATGGAGGTAAAACTTTTGGTACATTTGGGTGAAGAGTAAATCTAATAAGCTCTTTGTTGCCTATAATTTGCCAAAGAGAGCTAAGATTTAGAGGGATTTTATATTCATAAATATCTTGGTCAAAAATTTGCATATGGGAGTTCAAAAATTCAACCAAATCAGAATCTACATCTTTTTTGATATGCAACCTAACAAAAGCACCTTTTCTGCGTAATTTTAGTCCTTGCTCCATCATAAGCATAAAATCATCAGCTTCTTCTTCTTCAATGTGTATATCAGCATTTCTTGTAACTCTAAATGGTGCAGAAGAGATAAGTGTATAGCCCGGAAAAATCACTTCAACATGCCATTTTACTATTGACTCTATTGGAACATATATGTTTGCATTTATTTCATAAAAACTTGGTAGCACTCTTGGGATTCTTACCATACCATATTTGATTTTGGAAGGGTTGTCATTATCTTGAAGTTTAACAGAGAGGCCAAAACTAAGATTATTTAAGTGCGGAAAAGGGTGGGTTGGGTCAACTGCTATTGGAACAATAACTGGAAAAATGTTTGAATAGAAATATTCATCAGCTTTTGATTTCAAATCAGGAGACAGCTCACTATATTTTTTGATAAAGAAACCATTTTTATTAAATTCGTTCATTATCTCAATATAACTCTCCTCTAAAACATTTTTCTCTTCGTGTAGATATCCTCTAATTTCACGAAGTTGGTCAAGTGGGGTTTTTCTATCATTTCCACTAACAACTATTCCAGCTGAGAGAAGTTGTTTAAGTCCAGCAACTCTTATCATATAAAATTCATCAAGATTTGTTGAATATATGGCGATAAATTTTAGTCTCTCAAGTAAAGGAAGCTCTTTTTTTTGAGACTCTTTTAAGATTCTGGTATTGAAACGAAGCCAAGAAAGCTCTCTATTGATATATAAATTTGGGTTGGATAAATCACTCATTTTTGACCTTTACTATTTTTAAACCCTAATTTTATCCAAAAAAAAGAAAAAAATAGGCGAAATAAATGATTTATAATTGTTATTTTCTTGTTACTCTTTTTTATCTATGTGGTTATGTACACTTCCATAATACACTATCTCTTCGTTTTCATCATCAAGTGAGTTTAATATTTTTTCATCATTATTTCCAATTTTGCTTTTCTCTCTCTCTAACTCATCTTCCGAATAGGCATAAGACATATCAGCAGAGATAACATATTTTATAGTTTCAATTTTTTTAAGCATAGCAACCTCTTCGCTAACACTTGGAGCTTCAATAGTTACTATAATTCTTCCCAAATCATCGTGAAAATGGTAGTCCACTCCCTCATTTTCAAGACCTTTTAACTCTTCTATAACTTTATCTATATTCTCTGGTTTTGTTGATATAACGATACTTGATATATTCATTTTAGTTTCCATCTCAAAATTTTATTGTTATTAGAACTTGCTATAACTTCATTTTCATTTAAAAATATTATTTTATTAATATTTACAAATTTTTCTGCACCTTTTAGGGTTGCTATGGTGTCTTTAGTTTTAGTGTCAAATATGCTAATATCATTATTTTCATTTGCTATGTATGCACCGAGTTTTCCGCTTGGGCTAAGTCCAACAGAGTATACTAAAAAGTCTGTCGCAAAAGAGTACTTTGTATCATTTTCAAGGTCATAAACAAATAGTTTTTTATCAGCACCACCAGTTATTAATATATCTTTTTTGGTGTCAATGCTTAGTATTATATCAGTATGCAGGTCATAATTTTTATATGATACTCCATCTTGTGTGTTTAGTGTATAAACTACTCCGCTCTCAGCTGCAACAAAAGAGAGTGTTTTGTCTCCATTTAGCATAAAATCTATAAGCATAGACCAATATGGCTGAACTCTATATGCAGTCTTTTTGCTTTTTAAATCATATAAAATGACCTCATTTCCAAGAAGTCCGATGATAACTCTATCTTCATCTAAAAAGTACGCTTTACTTATATTTAGTCTATCCTTATTAGAAAATATCTTTTCTGTTGCACCGTTTTTATGTATATGTAGAGCTTTTCCTGCCTCAGTATCATCGCTTACAATAAGCAATTTTTCCCCATTATTGTACACATCAATATGGCTAACTCTTGGTGCGTGTAGTATAGTGCTAAAACCAGCTTCAATAGGCTCTAAAGAGATTGTTTTTATATTTTTACTGTTTTTCAAGTCAAATATCTCAATTGTGCCATTATCGGTAACCAAATATAATATATTGTTATTGACAACGCTTGAAATTACACTGTTCTTTGCACCAATCGAAGAGTTGGGATATATTAACTCATTTGCTTGAAGCAAAAAAGCAAGAACAGACATAAAAAAACAAATTTTAAAAACTCTCATTTTCTCTCCTTTAAATCAGAAAAAATTTTACTAATCTCAATAGCATTGGACGGACAGATATTGATACACATTCCACAACCTCTGCATAAACTCTCATCTATTGTTGGTCTAAATGCACCAAAAAAACTTATTGCCTTAAATTTACATGCATCTTTGCATATAAAGCACATTGTTTGATTCCATGATAGACAAGTTAATGTTTTAATGTTAATGGCAATATTGATATTCCCTTCCAAATTACTATCTAAAACATTCATACTATTATCTGTGCATACAATGGCACATTTTTTACAAAAAGTGCAACCATTTTTGGACATATCTAAAGTGGGCATATCATCTTTTATGACAATAACATCTGTTTCGCACACTTTAGCGCAATGTTTTTCGCACCCTTTGCATATCTCTTGAATTAAAGAGAACTCTGTGATATACGGTAAATACAGATAGCTAAAGAGACCTCTCTCTTTAGCTATCTTTTTACCAAAAGAGGTTAAAAAACCTCTTCTATCCACTACTGGATTCCTTCGTTTAGAATATCAGCTAAGTTTGATTGAAACTCGCTTGTTTTATTTCTAAAGTTAGGGTCAAAACTGTTTTTTACAAGCTGACCTACTTCAATTGCTTGAGGAACGTGGCAAGTTGTACAATTATATCTTGCCTCATCCATTTGGTCGCCTAAATCTTTACCTGTTATCATACTTAAAAAGTGTGATTTAGGCATTGCAGTTGCACCTAAATCAACTGCAATTTCAGGCAAATGGCAGCTTGTGCACATATTTAAATCCCTAGTAATTTCCATCATGCCTTCAACATCATGAGAAATTAAAGGAGGAGCATTTTCAAAAGCTCTCTCTATCAATTTTGACTCTCCAGCTGGAGTTGAAATGTATGTGATTCCGGCTAAATCAATATTGCCTTCATCAAATAAACTTGTTTTTCTTAAACCTATATCATCTGATGCAAAAGTCTTTTCATAAGCTGTTGTTAAACAACCCGCAAGTGCAAAAACTAACACACCAAAAAGAATTGTGTTAAATATCATCTTTTTCATTTTTAGTATCCTTTTGTGATTGTGCAAAATTATTTATGCTAAAACTTAAAGCATTATCTTCGCAAACTTCTATGCAGCGACCGCATTTTGTACACTCTCCGCTTTGTACAAAACTATCATATTCGTTGTTTGTAATATTTAAGACTTGTTTTTCTGGGCAAACTACTTTGCATTCCATACATTTTGTACATTTTTTGTTATTGTATTTAACTTTTAACAATGCAAAATGACTTGTGAAGGCGTAGAAAGCTCCTAATGGACACAAGTGACCACAAAAACCATCTTTTAATACAAACAGATCAAAAATGAATATCGCTACTATAATTAACAATCCAATTCCAACTCCAAAAATTATCTCTCTATGGAGAATTGACACTGGACTTATTGATTCAAAAGCGGCTACACCAAATACAAATGATAGTATTAGTGCAAGAACCATTACCCAATATCTTACATTTCTTGAAATGGATAGATTGTATTTGAGTTTGTTAATTTCCAATTTTCTACTTAAAAAACCAGCAGAATCTGTTACTATATTTATCGGACATACATAACTACAAAACACGCGTCCAAAAATTAACGCATAGACTAAGAGTATGATAAGTGCACCAACGATTGCTTTTGCATCAAGATTTCCGCCTGCAAAAAGTAGTTGTAAGACTGCATACGGATCACTTAAATTCAGCGTATCCAAAAACAATCCAGCGCTTAAATTGCCTTGTAATATCTTAAGTCCAATATAGTTGCCAAGAAAAAATAGTACCAAAATAGATATCTGAATAAACCTGCGAAGAATTAAAAATCTATATTTTTTCATTTTAAAACTCCTCATTATTCAAATAATTTTGTGTGCTACGAGAATCAGTAGAAACTTGCTTCTCTTTCAAGTTTGCATTTTTAACTCTTTTTTCATCACTTTCTTCCCAACCTTTTATGTAATTAGAACCAACAAGTCCCAATACAACATCTCTTGGAAGAATCGTTATCGTAGCTTTCTCTGTAGGACATACTTTTTCACATTTGCCACAGCCTGTACATATGTCATTGTGTACTATCGGTAAAAAAGTAGCATGTTTTCCTGTTCTTTCGTTGTGCTTATATTCAATATTTATAGCTTTATCTATAAGCGGACAAGCTCTGTAGCAAAACTCACGTCTAAGTCCTAAATACGCAAGACAGCTCTCTTGGTCAACAATAGCAACACCCATTTTAGACATATTGATATCTAATACTCTTCTGTCATCTTTTAGAGTAGAAACAAGCAAAGGATCCAAGGCTTGTGTAGGACATACGGGAACACAAGGTATATCTACACACATTTCGCACGGAATTTCTCTTGGTATGAAGTAAGGAGTTCCTATAACCATTTTTTCACCAACTTTTGCAAGTTTTAAAGTGTTAAATGGACACGCCTCAACGCAAAGCCCACATCTAATACAGCTTTTTAAAAACTCCTCTTCACTTTTTGCACCCGGTGGTCTTAAAATTAAAGAGGCTTTTGCTTGGTTGGATAAAAAAGTACCCCATACAAAAGAACCCATAAAAGCTAAACTAATCGCCTTTGCACCATAAAGAAGTGCTTGTCGACGTTCGCTTGATTGCAATTTTTTCATCGAATCCTCTTTTTAGTTTTTAAGCTTTATATACTTTTACTGCACATTTTTTAAAGTCAGTTTCGCCTGAAAGCGGACAAGTTGCATCAAGACATACTTTGTTTATATATACCTTTTCATCAAAGAAAGGAACATAAACTAACCCTTCTGGAGTTCTGTTTCTTCCTCTTAAGTCAACACGAACTTTAACTTTTCCTCTTCTGCTCTCTACCCAAACTAAATCATTTTGTACAATGCCGATTTTCTTTGCATCATTTTCATGCATATAGCAAAGTGCTTCAGGTACAGCACGGTATAGCTCAGGAACCCTCATTGTCATTGTGCCAGTGTGCCAATGTTCTAACACACGACCTGTACAAAGCCATAGTGGATATTCGTTTGATGGCATTTCTGGTGGATCCATATATGGTCTGAAAAAGATTTTTGCTTTATTTGGAAGTTTTATCGTATCTTTGCCCGGACCTGTTAATGTACCAACACCAATCTCTTTTAAGAGTTTTCCATAAAATGCGAACTTTTCACCATTTGCAGCAGCTCTTGCGTATGGGTCGTATTGAGCGTTAAATCGCCATAGAGTCTCTTTGCCATCAACAACAGGCCATCTTAATCCTCTAACTTTATGATATGTATCAAAGTCAGCTAAATCATGCCCATCGCCAACAGTAAATTTTCTGTACTCTTCCCATAGTGATTTGTGTACAAAGAAACCGTAACCTTTAAATGGTTTTCCATCACTTCCTACAACATTTCTCTTATCGCCAATAGCCTCACTGTTTAGTTTGCCCATTACAGAATCATCAGTTTTAAATGTTTTTGCCTCTTTTGTAGCATACAATACATCAAATAGAGTATCTTCAGGCGAGTAACCCATTTTAGCTGCTTCATCAAGTACACTTGGAAGAGTTAGCTCGGCATCAATTTTTTTCTCACCCCAAACCTCTTTTAATTTGAAACGTTTCGAAAACTCCAACATTTGCCAAATATCACTCATAGCACTTCCAACAGGAGTTACTTGTTGTTTCCAGTGCTGAGTACGTCTCTCGGCGTTTCCATAAGAACCCCATTTTTCATAAATCATAGCACATGGTAAAATTAAATCAGCCACTTTTGCACTAAATCCCGGATATGAGTCAGAACATACGATAAAATTATCCATTTCACGAGCTGCTTTTATCCAGTGGTTAGCATTTGCAGAGTTGTGCCATGGATTATTTACTTGAATCCAGTTAAACTTAATATTCCCATCTTCTAAACCACGAAGAATTGCCATATAAGGAGTTCCGTCTTTTGGATTAAGCGTTTTTTCCGGTAAGCCCCAAAGTTTTTCAGTTTTTGCTCTGTGGGCAGGATTTGCAACTAACATATCAGATGGCAATCTGTGACAGAAAGTTCCAACTTCCCTTGCTGTTCCACAAGCACTTGGTTGACCAGTTAGTGAAAATGCACCATTTCCCGGTAATGATTGTTTACCAAGCAATAGATGAACCATATAAGCTTGTTCATTTACCCATGTACCGCGCGTGTGTTGGTTAAAGCCCATTGTCCAAAAGCTCAATACTTTTCTATTTTTATCTATATAGTAACTAGCAAGCTCTTTAAGTTTTGCTTTAAACGAATCAAGAGACTCATTTTTATCACCTTTTGATAATTTTGCGACAAAATCAAGAGTATAAGGCTCAAGTGCTTTTTTGAATTCATCAAAAGTTATCTGCCAATGAGCAGCTGCCGCACCAGCTTTATCCATTACCAATGTATTTCCAGCTTTTACACCAAAATATTGTAGTGTTACGCCCTCATTTTGACTTACCACTTTTGATTTTTGTTTAGCAGCGATGTCAAGCTCTTTTGGGTCGTATTTACTATGATTTATATCTGGTCTCATACCATAACCGATATTTGGAAAACCTGCTGTGAATATACAGTGTTTATTTACAAAATCTTGATCGATTGATTTAGGATTGTTGTAAACGATTTCTCTTGCAATGTAGTTCCATATCGCAAGGTCGGTATTCGGTGTGAAAACTATCTCTGTATCAGCCAAATCAGAAGTTCTATGTGTATATGTTGTTAAGTTAACAACTTTTACGCGTTCTGGATTTGTCAATTTTCTATCTGAAACACGAGCCCATAAAATCGGGTGCATCTCAGCCATATTTGAGCCCCAAGTAACAATTGTATCTGTGTGTTCAATATCATCATAGCAACCAGCTGGTTCATCAACACCAAAAGTTTGATAAAATGCAACAACCGCACTTGCCATACAATGTCTTGCATTTGGATCAATATTATTACTTCTAAAACCGCCCTTCATCAACTTGACAGCAGCATAGCCTTCTTGAATAGTATATTGACCTGAACCAAAGATAGAGATGCATGATGGACCAAACTCATTATAATATTTTTTAAATCGTTCTTCCATAACATCAAATGCTCTTTGCCAACTAACCGGTTGGAATTTACCATTTTTGCTAAATTCACCATTAGCACCCACTCTTAAAAGAGGTTGAGTTAATCTATCCGCACCATACATAATTTTTGCAGTAAAATAACCTTTGATACAGTTTAATCCACGATTAACTGGAGCAGCAGGATC
>JAIRQK010000072.1 GCA_031256525.1 Campylobacteraceae bacterium | reverse complement strand
TTCAGTATAATTTTTAGTTGTGCCTTTACCATTATAATACATCATGCCGAAAACAAATTTAGCCTCAACATATCCTTGCTCAGCTGCTTTTTTTATCCACTTTGCAGCTTCAATATAGTTTTTAGTTATACCCTCACCATTATAATACATCATACCAAGATTGTATTGAGCTTCCTTGAGTCCTTGCTCTGCCGCTTTGTGAAACCATTTGAATGCTTCAACATAATTTTTAGTTGTAATTTCACCATCATAATACATTTTGCCAACAGCAAATTGAGCCCCTTTATTCCCATGTTCTGCCACTATTGTTAGCCACTTCACAGCCTCAACATAATCTTGACTTTCATAGTACATCATACCAAGATTGTATTGAGCATCTATATCACCTTGCTCTGCTAATTGTTTAGTTTTATTGTATTCGAGCATTTTTATTTACCCTCGCTTTTTAAATTTCCTCATTATAACACATTTTAATTTGCGGAATTTTATAAAGATTGTGTAAAATTAGCCTTTGAAAAAAAGTTTTGGAGATGGTTTTGAAAAAGGCTATAGTTTTACTAAATATGGGCGGTGCGAGAAGCAAGGAAGAGTTAAAAGAGTTTATATTTAATATGTTTATGGATAAAAGGATCATCTCTTCGCCTATGAGGTTTTTACTCGCACCTTTGATGAAAATTTTCAGAACAAACAAGGCTTGGAAAAATTATGAGAAAATTGGCGGAAGTAGCATTTATAAATATATGGACTCTCTGACAAAAAAACTTCAAGAGTTGTTAGAAAATGAGGCTGATGTCTACTATGCTATGAAATATACAAAACCGACAATAGGCGATATTTTCAACGATAAAACATACAATGAGATAGTGTTTTTTGCTCTTTATCCACAAAGTTCGACTACAACGACTTTGTCCTCCTATGATGATGTTGATATTTTTTTCAAAGATAAATGCGTAAAAATCATAAAAGTTGGATATTTTTTTCAAGATGAAGAGTTTAACAAGACGATAATTAACTCTATCAAATCAAAATATCAGCCAAATCAACATCTGATATTTTCGGCTCACGGATTGCCAATAAACATTGCAAAAAAAGATATTTATGAAGAGCAGATAAATTTACATATAAAAATCTTAAAAGAGATGTTAGAAAAAAAGAGTTTGCTTTTTAAGAGCATAACTTTAGCATATCAGTCAAAAATCGGTCCTATGAAATGGCTAAAACCATCGCTTGATGAGATATTAAGAGGTTTTGATAAAGGCGAAAAAGTTTTAGTCTATCCAATATCTTTTGTTATTGATAACTCTGAAACCGATTTTGAGTTATCTATAGAGTATAAACATTTAGCAGATAAAATCGGTCTTAGTTATGATGTTTGCAAAGCACAAAATGATAGTGATGATTTTGTTAAATATCTAAGCGATAAGATAAAAAACCTATAAACTCGCTCTTTCATCGATAGTGGTTACATTAGCGTTTAATACAAGCGGTATTAAAAGTATGGTTAGTATAATTTTTAGTTTTTTCATAGTTATTTGCCAACTGTGCTATTATCAACTGGGAACTCTTTTAAAAGAGCGTTTATATTAAAATCGCAAGCTGCTCTTTCTTCATCAATGCCTGCTACTAATGTATAAACCCCCCCAGATAGTTTTCTATCATAAGCAAGATATGCTCTTATCCTAGCTTCAGTATTTAATCGAACTGTATCAAACCGTTTATTATAAGTAGAGATATCATGGTCAATTAATATTGGTTCGTTACGGCGTTTAGCTGAACTTTTGAAATACCAATTACAATCTTGAGCACCATTTATTTTTTGTCTTGAAAGTTCAGGCTTATCTGGATTTGCTAACATAAATTGGTGAGCACGTCCAACTTGAAACCCTATATGGGTAGCTATAACATGATAATCTTTATATCTCATAATTAACCATCTCTCTACATCATCTCTAACACCATTATCATTGCTATCAATTCCTAAAAGAGTTTTATCATTTAGTTCTTGATTTGGGCAAGGAGGAAGGGTAAAACTATTTACAACTTTTAGATTACAGTCATATCCAAATTTATCAACATTTCTGTTTGTTTGATTGTTACCATTTCCAGTTTGGTTATTGTTTTCGTTACCAGTACTATTTCCTGTTTGGTTGTTACTATTTTCATCACCTGTTCGGTTATCACTACAAGCTGAAAGTATTAAAACTAAGGATAGAGATAGAGCTATTTTAGAAATAATTGACTTCATTTGAGTGTTTCCTTATAAATACAAACACTTACAAGATATTCGTATAAACAGCTTGAACATCATCATCATCTTCGAGTTTGTCTATTAACTTCTCTATATCGACAAGCTGCTCCTCGCTAAATTCAACTGGATTGTTTGGGATATACTGAAGTTCTGACTTTGTCGGACTTATCCCAAGTTTGTCAAGCACAGAAGATAAAAGACCAAAATTAGTATAATTTGTATACGCATAATATATGCCATCATTCTCTTCAAGCTCTTCAAGTTCACCATCAATAAGCCCAAGTTCTAACTCATCTTTTTCTATGTCACTTGTAAATTCAAACACTGCTTTTCTTGAAAACATAAACTCTAAAGAGCCATTTTGTAGTACTTGTCCACCATTTTTATTAAAAGCTGCCTTTACATTTGCGACCGTTCTTGTTGGGTTGTCAGTTGCACATTCGACAAAAACTAAAGCACCATGAGCTGCTTTTCCCTCATAATGAATCTCTTTTATATCCTGCTCATCTTTTCCACTGGCTCTTTTTATCGCGGCTTCTATATTGTCTTTTGGCATATTTTCAGCTTTTGCGTTGAGTATGGCTGAACGCAGTTTTGCATTCATCTCCGCATCACTTCCACCTTGCTTGACAGCAACTGTTATCGCTTTTGAAAGTTTTGGAAAAACTTTTGACATTTTATCCCATCTTTTCTCTTTGGCGGCACGTCTATATTCAAACGCTCTTCCCATAAACATCCTTATCCATTAAAAATATACGAAGTGTTATGATAGCTTTTGTTAAATAAATCTCTTATTTAAATGCTAAATTTATCAATATAATTTTTAATTTTATCTTTTATATGCGAAGATATTTCAAGTTCAAGTTCAAGTATCGATAGAGGCAGACCAAACTTTTCTATTTTTACAGCATCTTTTGAAGTTGTAAGAATTGAGGTCGCATTTGTTTTTTGCAAAATATCTAAAAGTTCATCTTTTTTGTATGCATAATGGTCGCTAAAGTATATTTTATCTACTAAATCACTTGGCAAAAAAGCGTCCAATCTTTTTGGATTTGCTATAGCTGTTACAAGTACCATTTTCTCTGTTTCATTTTTAATAAAGCTCTTTTTTTGAAAATCATCGCCCTCGCAAATAACCAAATTAGCACTTTTATAATTTGATATACTCTCTCTATATGCACCACTTGGGACACAGAAGTTATTTGCAGGTTTTGGGTTTGGTTTTATCAAAATATCAAACTTTTCAATATAAACTTGACCAAAACCATCATCAAGTAGCACGATTTTTGCACCAAGCTCTTTTGCTTTTACGATAGCTTTTTTCCTATCTTCACTGACGACAACAATAGCGTTGGTTTTTGTAGCATAAAGCATCGCTTCATCACCGCTAACTTCAACATCGCAAAGTATATTGTTAAAATTAAAATCTTTTACAACAACAAGACCGCAACTTTTTCTTTTGTAGCCTCTTAAGATAATCGCACACTTGTTTAACTCTTCTGATAAAGAGATACAAAA
>JAIRQK010000047.1 GCA_031256525.1 Campylobacteraceae bacterium | reverse complement strand
CTTTTGCGTATAAAACACCAAGTTCTTTACAAGCTAAAGCCGCTCCACTATCACACTCTTTTTCTAATTGCTTAACATTTTGTCCAAAACAAAACATAGTCATAAACGTTAATAATATTAACACCCTTTTCACTCTTTCCTCCTATAGCTTTATATTTGTATCTAAAAAAAGCAAATTTAAACTATTGCCAAAATTTGCTTTTAATTGCAAAACTTATTTAGCACATAGCTGTCTATTTAAAGAACAAGCTTTTTTACTATCTTGTTCTACTCCTTGTCCATTTTGATATAAAATACCAAGATTATTGCAAGCATAAACATATCTACCATCACAACCCTTTGTGTAAAGTTCAGCTGCTTTTTGATAGTCTTGCTCTACTCCTTGTCCATTTTGATATAAAACACCAAGATTGCCACAAGCTATATTGTATCCACCATTGCAACTTTCTGTATAGAGTTCAATTGCTTTTTTATAATCTTTTTCTACTCCCAATCCTCCATCATACAAATAACCAAGACCACCACAAGCGTAAGCATCTCCACCATCACAACCTTTTGTGTAAAATTCAGCTGTTTTTTTGTAGTCTTGTTTAACTCCCAATCCTCGTTCATACAAATAACCAAGACCATTGCAAGATGAAGCATTTCCACCATCACAACCTTTTGCGTTGTATTCAGCTGCTTTTTTGTAGTCTTGTTTAACTCCATCTCCATAATAATATAAAATACCAAGATTGCTACAAGATGAAGCATTTCCGCCATCACAATCTTTTGCGTATAAAACACCAAGTTCTTTACAAGCTAAAGCCACTCTAACTCTACCATTACAACCTTTTGCGTAAAATTCAGTTGCTTTTTTGTAATCCTGCTCAACACCTTGTCCTTTATGATATAAATCACCAAGATTGTAACAAGAATAAGCGTTTCCACCATCACAACCTTTTGTGTAAAGCTCAACTGCTTTTTGATAGTCTTGCTCTACTCCTAATCCTTTTATATATGAAGCACCGAGATTACTACAAGCTAAAGCACTTCCACCATCACAACCTTTTGCGTAAAGTTCAGTTGCTTTTTTATAATCTCGCTTAACTCCTTCTCCTCTTTGATACAAAATCCCAAGATCATTGCAAGCTGAAGCCACATCATCATCACAAGCTTTTGTGTAAAGTTCAAATGCTTTTTTGCTATCTTGTTTTACTCCTCGTCCATTTGCATATGAAACACCGAGTTCATTACAAGCTAAAATATCTCCACCATCACAACCTTTTGTGAAAAGTTCAAATGCTTTTTTATAGTTTGGTTTTACTCCTTGTCCTTTTACATATAAAACACCGAGTTCATTACAAGCTAAAGTCTCTCCGCTATCACACTCTTTTTCTAATTGCTTAACATTTTGTCCAAAACAAAACATACACGCAAAAAGCAACAACATTAAAACCTTTTTCATACTCTCTCCTCATTATTTTTTATAAAATTTAAGACAATTCAAAACATACAAAATTGTATCATTTTTGTAGTTTAATTATCAATGTTTCTATAATTTTTGTAACTTTATCAACAGAGGCAAGTTCGCATTTTTCCTCTAAAGAGTGAGCGCCTGTTATATTTGGTCCAATTGCAACAACTTGGGTATCTCTCTTTTGCGTTGCTTGAATCACACCACACTCAAGCCCTGCATGAACTCCTTTTATGGTTACTCTATCCCAAAACTCCCCTGCTACACTACTTACTATCTTTGAAAACTCGCTATCTTTTATTTTCCACGGAGTAAATCTATGCCCATAAGAGACATTAAACCCAAAAGCTATATATAAAGAGGTCGTTTCAGACTTTAATATATCAAGTCCCTCATCGCTCATAGACCTCGCAAAACAATCAACCTGCAAAACACCATTTTCTATCTTTACCGTTCCTAAATTTATACTATCGTTTGGCATATCAAGCTCTTGATTGTACGCTCTTACTCCTTGTGCAAATGAGTTTATAAAACCCAATATGTTTTTGGACTGTTTTATCGTTTTATCGTTGGTGCTTTTATACTCTTCTACTTTTATATTTGGGTGAGTTATCTCAGGTTTTTTAGCTGTTTTAATAACTGCAACTGCGTTTTTTGGTATAGAGTTACTAACCTCTCCACCACTAAAATCTACAAGTTCACAATCTTCAATTTTCACAAGCTCATAAACTAAAGTTTTTATCGCACTTGGGATATTATCGACTATTTTTAGTCCAGAGTGACCACCAGCAAATCCAAAAGTTTCAATTTTGTAAAATTTGCCATCTGTGTTAGAAACTTCAAAATCAAGCTCTATCTCGCCAATGATATTTATTCCACCAGCACAACCAATTATTATCGCACCCTCTTCTTCGCTATCAAGGTTTAAAAGATATGGGGCTTTTAGTTCAATTTCCATATTGTTTGCACCGATAAGCCCAACCTCTTCATCTGCGGTAAATAAGCACTCAATGTTATTAAATTTTTCCATCATTGAGAGCATTATGGCGACACCTATGCCATTATCAGCACCAAGTGTTGAGTTTTTCGCTTTTAGCCAACCCTCTTCTTCGTACAGTTCTGCATTTGGTGCTTCGCCGATACAGACCATATCGTAATGAGACTGCAAACATAAAACAGGCTCTCCTTTTGAACATAATACATTTCCAGCTTTGTCGGTTTTAATTTCATATCCTAAATTTTCTCCAAAATTTATCAAAAACTCTTTCATTGGCGTTGCTTTTAGGCTACATCTATCAATTTTTGAAAAACTTTTAAAGTGTTCGTACGGAGATTTCATCATAAATCCTCAAATTATTCATTTTATTGCGGATAATTATAGTATCATTCGCTTTAAACAAAAACAAAGGTGCTTATGAAACAAAGAAGTCAAGAACAAAAAGAGATTGTTAAAAAATGGAAAAATATCGCCCCTCTTATTAAGTTAATAGAGAATTTACCAGATGTGAAAAGCAAAATAAGTTTTAGCGATATCATTGAATTTAAGATAGAGAAATTGACAGATGAAGAAAAAGCACAGATAAAAGAGTGTGCTGTTGCACTCTCTTCGTGGCGAAAAGGTCCTTTTTTAATCGATACTCTTTTTATAGATAGCGAATGGAGAAGTTTTATCAAGTACAATCTTCTTAAGCCTCATTTTGATTTGAAAGGCAAAAGTGTCGCAGATATCGGTTGCAACAATGGCTATTATCTCTTTAGAATGCTTGAAGAGAGACCAAAAAAACTTGTTGGATTTGACCCTACTGCTCTTTTTTGGTTGCAATTTCTATTTTTAAATCACTTTGCAAAAAGTGAAATTGTCTACGAACTTTTAGGAGTTGAACATCTAAGTTTGTATGGAGAAAAATTTGATGTTCTCTTTTGTCTTGGAGTGCTTTATCATAGAAGCGACCCTATCTCCACACTAAAATCGCTTCATCAAGGGCTAAATGAGAACGGTGAGCTTTTTTTGGATACTTTTATGATTGATGGTAGTGATGAAATAGCACTTTGTCCAGAAAATAGATACTCTAAGATAAGCAATGTCTATTTTATACCAACTTATAAAACCCTTGAAAATTGGTGTAAAAGAGCTGGTTTTTCAAGTGTCGAACTTTTACATATAAAAAAAACAGAGCTTGAAGAGCAGAGAAAAACGGAGTGGGTTTTAGGTGAGAGTTTGGAGGACTTTTTAGATAAAAACGACTCAACTAAAACTATCGAGGGCTATCCTGCTCCAAAAAGAGTCTACATAAAAGCAAAATATTAGCTCTAAAAAATGGGTGTAAATCATAGATAATTTAACCAACCAATTAAGTTTTTTTGCTCTTGCTTCAGTGTAGTACTCTCTCCATGTCCGGGATAAATAACCAAATCATCTTTAAAGTCTAAAATTTTCAGTATGCTCTTTTTCATATCGCCTCTATTTGAATATGGAAAATCAACTCTACCAATAGAGTCTTTAAAGAGAAAGTCTCCGCTAAATAGTAGATTTTTTATCTGCAAAGCACTACATCCGGGAGTATGTCCTGCAAAAGTCCAGAAAATTATCTCTTCATCAGCTATATTTATTTTCTCATCTATACCAACTTTAACATCAACATTTGTTGTTTCAAGTCCAAAACCGAAACTATCTTTTTCAATCATAAAAACATCATCTTTTGGTGCATAAATAGGGATATTGAAAAAATCTTTTAGTTTTTTATTTGACCAAATATGGTCAAAATGTCCATGTGTATTTAAAATCGCTTTTGGATTTTTAACATTTTTTACTACCCAATCATACGCTCCAATGCCCGGGTCTATAATAATCTCCCCATTTTCCAAAAAAACAATATAGCAATTTGTCCCATAATAACCCATTGGTTTAAACAAAACTTTCAAATATATCTCCCACAATATAAATTTAACTTATTGTTTTAATCGCTTATAAAGAAATGATTAAAATATTTTTTAGTACAATCTAATATTAGCTAAAAAATATTTTAACAACTTTAAGGAGAACTCGATGAAAGAGATACCATTCTACAAGCCTTCCATTGACAACAGCGAAAAAAGACTTGTTAGCGAGGTTTTAGAACTCGGTAAATCTGGCAAGGTTGAAGTCTTGGAGAGTAATGTTCAAAAATATCTTGGTGCAAAACACGCCGTTGCAACATACAACGGAACAGCTGCAGCTCATCTTGCAATGTGTGCACTTAATCTAAAAAGAGGTGATAAGTTTATATGTTCAGTAAACTCTTTCCCTTCTCTTGCTGAAGTTGTAAGACATTTTGATGCTGAGCCTATATTTGTGGATATTGATGTTGATGATTTTAATATTGATATAAACAAACTTGAAGAGACGCTATCAAAACATAAACACAAAAAATTAAAAGGTGTTTTTATATCAAATATCGCAGGACAGCCATCAGACTATGATGCTATATATGAGTTAGCAAAAAAGTATGATGTAAAAATCGTTGATGATGCAATGGATGCACTTGGTGCAACTTATAATGGCAAAAAAATAGGCACTATAAAGAGTGATATTAGCTGTTTTAGATTTTCTCCGCAAATGAAAAATTCGATAGCTGGTGGTGGACTTCTTGTAACAAATAGTGATGAGATAAATGAGCGAGCGCGTTTACTAAGAAATCACGCATTCGTTAGCGAAGGCTGGGACAAATATGGCAATCTCGGATATATTTATGATGTTGTCGATATCGGTGTTAAGTATGATCTAAATGAACTTAATGCAGCTTATGATATTACAAAGAAAAAAAAAAATGATAGTTTTATCAAAAGAAGAAAAGAGATTGCGAATATTTACAACAAAGAACTTGTAAATATTCCTCAAATCATCACTCCTGTTCAAAAAAGAGAACAAGTATACACACAGTATATCATCAAAGTTGATAAAAATAGAGATGGTTTTGCAAGAGAATTAAAAAATAGAGGAATATATACTGGTCTCCACTTCATACCTTTACATCTTTTAACTTACTACAAATCAAAGTATTCTCTAAAGGTTAATGATTTTCCTAATGCACTTAAAAATTACCAGCAAATATTGTCAATTCCTATTTATAGTGCACTAAGTGATGATGAAGTTTACTATGTTTGTGAACAGATAAAAGCTATAGCACAAGAACGTGTTTAGAGAAAAGGTTATTTTTTGGGTAGAGAGATATTTCTACTACCCAAATTTTTTGCAGAAAACTGTTTCGATTTTACTCATACCATTTTCATTGCTATATTGTTTTATAGGCAAAATAAGAAGATTTTTTGCAAAAAGAGAGGATTTTAATTTGCCAATC
>JAIRQK010000008.1 GCA_031256525.1 Campylobacteraceae bacterium | reverse complement strand
AGGTGGAACGAGAGATTTTTGGGTTAGAAAATGTTAAAATATTTGAGAGAGAAAAGAGAAAATATCTGTTTATAAAAGGAATAGAAAATGCTACCTAAAATAGTTGTTTTACTTCTTATCGTATATATTTTGTATCTGCTTTTTTTTAAAAAAATTCTAAAGCAAGGCCACAAAGAGAATGATAATGGCACAAAAAGCAGCGATGAAGAGTTTATTGAGTGCAAAAAATGCAGCACTTTTATAAGCACCAATGAAGCCATTAAAAGTGGTAATAATTATTTCTGCTCAAAAGAGTGTTTAGGAGGCAAAAAGTGATAATCATAGGTCATAAAGAGGTCGAATTTTCTCCATTTTTTTGGATAGATAAAGAAGAGGATATAAAAAAAACTCCTCCAAATTCAGTAGTTATTTTTAAAAAAGAAGATTCAAATTATGTTGAGCTTGTAAAACATTGCAAACAAAATAACATCATATATGCAAATGAGGTAAAAAATATAAAAGATGCACTTATAGCCTCTGCTAATGGTGCTTCATTTTTGCTTGTATCAGAAAACAAATTCGCTAAAAAACTTCAAAAAATTGCAAACGATTATCTTTTTAATGCTAAAATAGTCTCTCGCATTACCAATGATAAAGAGTTAGAATTTTTTGCAAAACTTGGAATCGATGGAGTGATATTTCCAGAAGGAGAGATAAAAAATGGCTGAGAGAATTAAAACTATCTTTTTATTAACTGCATTGACACTATTGTTTGTATTTATCGGTAATTTGGTTGGTGGACAACAAGGAATGATAATTGCATTTGGTATCGCAATTGCTATGAATTTCTTTAGCTACTTCTTTTCAGATAAATTAGTTCTAAAGCAATATAAAGCTATCGAGGTAAATAGACAAAATGCGAAAGGATTTTACGAAATAGTTGAGAGACTTGCGATAAAAGCAAATATCCCAATGCCAAAAGTCTACATAATACCAGAACAGCTTCCAAATGCGTTTGCCACAGGAAGAAATCCAAAAAATGCAGCGGTGGCGGCAACGCAAGGACTTCTCAACCTTATGAATGAAAACGAGGTTGAAGCTGTTATGGCACATGAGCTTTCGCATGTAAGACATTATGATATATTAACTGGGACTATTGCTGCTACCATTGCTGGGGCAATCGCACTAATTGCAAAGGGGGGGGCAATGTTTGGCTCTAAAGATAACAAAGGAAATGCACTTATTTTATTAGTTGCGGCTGTAGTTTTACCAGTCGTAGCCTCTATTATCCAGATGACAATAAGCAGAAATCGTGAATATATGGCTGATGAAGGAGCTGCAAGAATTACTGGTCATCCAGAGTGGCTACAAAATGCACTTAGAAAATTGGAAAACTATAGCAGACAAGGTGCAGTCCAAAGAGCAGATCAACAGAGCGCTCATATGTTTATAGTAAATCCATTGGCTGGTAAAAAGATGAATTTTTCATCACTATTTTCAACTCATCCAACAACTTCGGATAGAATAGCAAGACTTGAACAACTAAAAGGAAGGGTTTAAATTACAGTTCCAAACCCTTATCTTTTGTTTTAACAATGTCCTTATCCCTCTTTTGAGATGATTTAAAATCTAAAATACTCTTTGCAAGAAAATCTTTAGCCTCTTGCTTGCTTTGTTCTTTATCTTGCATTTGAAGTTTTTTTGTTTCAATCTCTTTTTTTGGAGTAATTATATTTGTTATTGTATGTTTTATGTTGTTTGCAAAATTACTTAAAATATCAAAACTCTTTTGATGAAGTTCTTTACTCTCTTTATTATGTTGTATTAAATTCTTTTTTAGTTTCTCTTCATTAATCTTATTTCCAAGCATTCCTTTTTCTTTACTATCTTCAATTATTTTACTAATATTATCTTCATTGTAGAAATCTTTTACATCTTTTACATGTGGTTCAAGTTTATTATCTTTTAGAATTGTTTTTATATCTTGGTTTATTTTGGTTTGTTGATTATCTACTTGATTTTCTGTTTTAGCTTTACTTTGCCCTTTACCATTTAAAATATCACTTACTATCTCTTTATTGAACTCTTTGCCAATTTGACTATTGTATTCAAGATTTGTCTCTTTACTATCCCTTTTATAAAGTGCAAATATATCACATATATCTTTTCTATCACATATAGTTTGAGCATTGTCAGCCAAGACAGAAACCACATAGTCATGAGCTTTTTGCGATACCACTCTTCCATCACCACCTTTAGCCCTGTCGTTCTCATACCTGCTCATAGCACTTTGCCAACTTAGTTCTTTTGAACAAGTTACAACCGCTGCACCAGTTTTATATCCTTTATCTTTTAGTTGACTTAATGTATTGATTGGTGCTGTTGTAGTTCTAAATGTACCCTCTACAATTATGTTGTAGTTTTCATTTGAGGCTCTATCTACGACAAGTTGCACCATTTGGCCCGCAAAATCACTTGTGTACTCGTGCATTTGCTCATGAAAATTCTCATTTATCTCATTATACTTAGGGTGATATTTTCTAAAATCATCACCTGATATAAATACACAATTATCGTTTAAAAACTCCTCTTTTATCTTAGAGGCTGCACTTGACTTTCCAGCTCCTGGTTGTCCACCAAGAACAAAACCTGTTTTATCTTTTTGGGGTGTAGCATTCGCCTCTGTCATCAACTCTTTCCATACAAGTTCAAATTTTTTATGTAGCTGTTTGTTTGTAAAATATGATAAATCTTTTTGCATTTTATTCCCTCCCCAACTCTTCATCAGCCTCTTTGCACTCCGCTATAAACTCTTTACTATATGGTCTATTTCTATATTTATCTCTTATCTTTACAAGCACTTCTGCAACGCCCTCATAATCAATAAATTGATACTCTACATTATGAAGAATTTTGCGTATTTTGCGTACCTTTATTAGGTCTTTTTGCCCCTCTTCATCATCTTCTTCAAGCACTCTTGAAAATATGCCACTTATATCTGAAACTATTTCTCTTAGTACATCGTACTCCATTGCTGTTGCCATTTGTTACTCCTTAGCAATTTTATTA
>JAIRQK010000004.1 GCA_031256525.1 Campylobacteraceae bacterium | reverse complement strand
AGCTTAAAAATGTATTTAAACTTTTCAAAATTGAATCTGGCACAGCAATACCACCATCTTTTGCTTCTAACATATAATGAGCTGAATAGAGACTAATAAAATGGTCATTGTAAGAAGTTGCTCTCCAAAGACCTATTGAGCCTTGTGAATTTTGTCTTGTTTTTAAGATAGATAAAACATAATCGTGAGAAATTCCGCTTTTATTTGCACTCATAACATCTACATATTTGTCATTTACCAAAGATGATATCGCACGACTAACAAGCTGTTCTGAACAAAGATGTGGATAGTTATCAAGATAACTTGCAAGACCGCGAGAGACAACAAATGGTGAATGTGCGGCTTTGGCTTCTCTTACAGCATATGCTTCATACATATCTCTAAAACCTTCAACATTTTCGGTTGTGCCGCCAATTCTACCAATTACGCTTTGAACCCTAAATGGAACAAGCGGTCTTATTGATGTCGTTGCAACCCTTTGTGTTTTATACTCTCTGTTTGAGTTTTTATCTTCATAGTTTGCTCTAAATATAAGCTCTCCACCGCCAAGAGTCTCTGTCGCTTTCAATTTAAATTTAACAAAACCCTCTTGTTTTTCACCAAGTGTTATTGCTTGAGTGGCATTGCCCAATACTTTCAAATGCAAAGATGTTACCAAAGAGATGTCTATAGGAATTTTTTTACCATTTAAATTTTCTAAATTATTTGACACACCAACACTTACTTCAAACTCATCATTTGGGGTTGCCATATATGGCACATTTGGCGTTAGTATAAAGTCATCTCTAACAGTGCTACTTGTTTGAGCAATACCTATCTTCTCATCTGAAACTGCAACTGCCATAACACGGAGTTTTCCATTAAAATAGTCAGGCACTCTATATTTAAAAGTTTTTTCTCCATCAACTTCAACTATTCCAGACCAAAAAGCAACTGGTTTATCTACTTTTCTTTTAAATGGATTTAGATGTTTGTTAGCATCTCCATCAACCTCATCACCTCCACCAGCAGCTGATGTTAGTTTCATTATCTTACTAAACTCAGGCAAAATGAGGTCTAATATCTGATAACTTGATACTGCTAACTCTCTTTTTCTAAAAAAGTAATTCAGTGGGTTTGTTAGTTCGTAATTTGCAACTTGTAAAATTCCTTCATCTACAGCAAAAACTACAACTTTTTGTTTTATATCTGTTTTCACCTTCATCTCTACATCTTCACCCGGTTTTACAAGTTTTGATGAAGTTAGCTCAACTTTTGTATTCTCTTTTGTATTTTCAACTTTAAAAGGAACAACACCATAACTAAGCGGACTCATAAAAATTTCATCAGAGTTTATATCTCTAACAAATTGAACATTCACATAGCCATTGCCTTTTAGGTTATCTGGAACTTTAATTCTTTGAGTTGAACTTGTTGTATTTGTGCTAAACCATTTCCAAGTGTAAACTTTATCTTTCTCAATAGTGATAAGTCCATTACCAATATATGGCGTATTTATAGCTATTTCAATCTCTTCTGAATTTTTATAACTATTTTTTGATAACTTCAGCTCTAACTCAGCATTTTTCTCAAGTGAACGCTCGATATTTGCATCTCCAACAACATTGTAGTTTGTCTTATACAGAATATCCCCTACTCCATTTTTCACAACAAGCGAATAGACACCCGGCGTTTCGGTATTAATGGTGTATTTTGTTCCATTGCTACCGATACTAAACTTATTTGAGCTAATCAAAACTTCTTTTAGTTTTGACTGATATTTGTAAACATTGGAGTCTTGAAGTGTCAAAACGGATACATATTTTTGCTCAATAATGTCTATTGTTAGATTGTCCAATTTTATTTTATTAAGTTTTGAATTGATAGAGATAATATCAAGATTTCTTTGTGAAGATTTTTTGATATACTCCATATCGCCATCGCTTTTTGCACCAACTAAATACTCATTTGGCGAAACAACCACGGACGCTTTAGCTCCAACACTTCTTCCGCCACCTGCTTCATAAACTTGTGTTATTATATCAAGTTTATAAGTTGCTCTTTCGTGTTCGTGTAAAAGAAGGTCGATATTTGCCAAGCCTTCGTCATTTGTATTTTGATTTTCTAAAGTTACTTCAAATCTATTTTTCAAATATCTATTATCATAAAAATTATAACCTTTGTACTCCTTGAACATAAAATTGGTTGGTGTTAGTAAAAGTTGAGTGCTAACAGCCCTATCTTGTGCTGGAGTTCCAAAAAGATTTTGAGCAACTACGGTAACATTAAGCTCATCAGGCTTAACCCAACCAACTATATTTTCTGGGGATAATTTTATATTAACACTCATTCTATCTGGTTCAAACTCTTTTATATTGACCGCTACAGACCCAAGCGTTGTATATGCATAATTTCCATTTTCTCCATCATCTTTTGTAAGTTTTAGATCAACAAGCCAAGTTCCAGTTGATGAACTCTCAGTTGTTGTAAAAGATATCTCATTAAAACCACTCTTATCTAACTTGTAAGGTATCTCTTTTACAAGCTCTCCTCTTGCATCACGCACCTGTGCAACAACAGGTATTCCCTCTACTGAAATATTCCAACTTTCAGCTCTTACGATTGAGCCGATATTTACCGTATCCCCTGGTCTATAAACTCCTCTATCTGAAAAGAGATAACCTTGAAGTTTTCCATCTTTATCTATATTTACCGAACCATATGCATCAAATCTTGAAAAATCAAGTCTTCTATCATAAGTAGATACTGGCAAAAATGACAAATCGCCATTTTTTTCAGCTATATAGACAAGTGGCTTTTTCTCTTTTTGGAGTTTGCCCAAATTGTTAAATTTTACATGTCCATTGGCATCAGAATATGATGTTGCAACTGCAACTCCATTTTTACCTAAAACAGATATCTTTGCTCCTTCAACTGGTTTGCCCGAACTTATAGATTGGACAAATATGTCAGTTGAATTGTCATTTGAAACTTTTGATATTATCCCAATATCGGTTACAACCAAAAGTTTATATCCACCCATTCCATAGTCTATTGTTTTGTTGTTTTTGGTATCGTAATTTGAGAGTGTTACTAAGAA
>JAIRQK010000165.1 GCA_031256525.1 Campylobacteraceae bacterium | reverse complement strand
AAATATATTTTGCATTTGATTGTGCATTTTTTCAGCACTTCCAGAATTATCTGTACTTCGCGAACTTAAAAACTGGTCGGCTTCATTTAGTAACAGTAGTGGTTCTGTCTTTGTTTTATTTGTAAGCTCTTTATATGTATCAAAAATATTTCTCACATTTTTTTCACTCTCGCCTACATATTTTGATAAAATTTTTGAACAATCAAAATTTAGCACCTGTTTTTTAAGTGATTTTGCTAAAGATAAGGCTGTCATTGTTTTGCCAGTTCCGGGAGGTCCGTAGAGAATTATTTTTGCATCAACTCCCTTTTTCTTATCTTTCACACCCCACTCTCTAAGTCTTGCTACTACAACTTTATCAACCTGTTTTAAGATATTATTCATCAGCTCTTCAGTTTTTTTACTCATAACCACGCTGTCAAGATTTGTTTTTGGTTCAATTAGTTCAAACATATCTTGTTCTGCTATAAGCATATCGAGCTTTATCTTTTTGCCTTTTTTCTCTTTATCTGGGTGCATAATATTTTGCAAAATATCTTCACTAATATAAAAATTCCTTGTTATTCCGCCAAAAGCTGTAAACATTTCATCATAATTTATAACTCCGCTTTCAACAAGCTTTGAGCCATCTTCTAAATATGCACGATTTTTTATTCTCTCATATTCATCAAAACTGACAAGCCCAATTAGCGTATTCATCTCTCTCAAATTTTCAAACTCTCCGCTGTACTCCTCTTTTAGAAGAGCTAAAAAAATTATCTGCTCTTTTAAATCAAACGAGTGTTCTTTAAAAATATTTTCAATCAACACCTCTTTTGTCGTAACTTTTAGTCTTTCAATTATGCGAGATTCAAGGAGTTGCAGTTTTGTTTTTATTCTGTAAATTCCCGGAGAGTTTTGATTTGAATTTTGTTTTACTTGTGAGAGTTTTTGATAGAGTTCAATTCTAAAAAACTGATCTTTTAAATATTCTAAATGGTCATCATAAGGTGAAATTTCAGGAAGTATCATCTCCAAGTTTCCGTCTTCAAGAAGCTTTAAAAAGGTGTGAGAAAGAGATATTGAAGAGCTATAAAGTTCCAAAAGTGAATATTCGCTTATTTTTATCTGCGAAAAATTGTTTTGCGTTATCCACCCTAAATCAATCAAATTTTTTACAAGCCCTATCTTTTCAAGGGCTTTGTATTTTTCTTCTCCAAAAATCTCTTGCAGTATATCATTTACGCTAACTTCAATGTTGCCCTCAAGATAGTTTCTTAAAATAAATTTTAAAATTTTCGCCTCTTCTTGCGAACATTTTAGATGTAAAAAAATCTCCGCTTTTTCTACATCTGCCTTTTCCAAAAAATCCACTAAATATTTCAATATTTCTCTCTTTCATTAAACTTTTTCAACTCTTTTTAAATATCCTCTTTTTGCTTTAAATATTTATCAATATTCTCTTTTAGTACGCGTTTTAACACCTTGCCAGTCGCATTTTTTGGTATGTCGTGTATAAAAAATACATCTTTTGGAATTTTAAAATTTGCAAGATGTTCTTTTAAATACTTTTTGACCTGTATCTCATTTAATTTTGTTTTTGCGTCATCTTTATACTCAATAAACGCTACAACATCTTCATCGCCAATATCATTTTTTATACCAACAACTGCTACATTATCTATACCTTCAAGCTCATATAACAACTCTTCAATCTCTCGTGGATAGATATTTATACCTTTTGAGATAATCAAATCCTTTTTTCTATCAACAATAAACAGATATTTATCCTCATCAAGATAACCTATATCGCCAGTTTTTATCCAGCCATTTATTAAAGTTTCTGCAGTTGCATCATCTTTTTCAAAATATCCCTGCATAACACAATCGCCTTTAACTATTATCTCTCCAATCTCTCCAGTTTTAAGTTCAACCATCTCTTCATCAACAATTTTTATATCATATCCTGGAAGTGCAGGACCAACTGAGAGTGGTTTTTGAAATTCCAGTCTATTTATAGCAACTCCCGGGGAACACTCGCTTAATCCATACCCCTCTAAAAGTTTCGCTTTTTTAAATTTTGCAGTGAAATCTCTTATGGTTTTTTCGCTCAAAGGAGCAGAGCCTGATACGAAAATGCGAACTCTATTAAACCACATAAAATACCAAGGAATTTTAGCTTTTAGTATAGCATTGTAAACGGTTGGCACTCCAAGGAAAATTGTAACTCCCCTTAAAAGTGTCTGTTTAAGGACATTTGAAAATGGAAAAACAGAACGAATTAAAACAATAGAAGATTTAAAATATATCGGTAAAAGTATCATTATAGTTAATGTAAAAGAGTGAAACATAGGCAGATAAACTATAAATCTATCTTTTGAACTTATGTTTAAAATTATTTTCGCACCAACTAAGTTTGAAAATAGATTTCTATAGTTAAGCGTTGCACCTTTAGGTTTCCCTGTTGTACCAGAAGTATAAATTATGGAAACCAAATCATCAATTTTAGGCTTTATATGTAGAGGCACAACATTTTGCGACTTTATAGCATCTACATAACTCAAATTTTGTTCATCATATTTTTCATACTCTTCAGTCCACAAAATCTTCTCAACGCTCGTATTATTCAACAATCCTCTTGTCTCTTTTGCATATGCTGGAGATGAGATAATCATCTTTGCGTGAGCATCATTTAATATATGCTCAAACTCTTCGTGCTTTAAAAAAGTATTTATTGGAATACAAATGGCTCCAAGTCTAGCAACTGATAAAAATGAAACTATAAACTCTTCGCCATTTGCAATTATAAGCCCAACTTTATCTCCTGCTTTTATGCCTTGGAGATGTAAAAAACTTGAAATTATGTCAACATTTTCTTTCAGTTTTTTATTTGTAATTTTTTTATCACCATCAAAAAGCAAGACTTTACTCGGAAGCTCTTTTGCATTTTGCTCAATCATCTCATAAAAGTTTTGATAATCATAAGTTACCATATGAGTTAGAACCTATATTTAAATGTCATCGTTGCTAAATGTGCTGAACCATCTTTAAATTCACCAGCTACACCATCATGATCTATTTTTCTTTTCTCTTTATCTGTAAAAACATAAGCAGCTCCTATACTCATATCATCATTAATTTTGTATTCAAATCCACCAGAATATAGTTTTGAATCAGAATCAGGAAGCTCAAAACTTAGCGTACTATCTGGTGCTGCTGATTTATCTATTGCAAAACCTGCCATTAAAGTTAAATCATCAGAATATTTGTGTGTTAAGCCCAAACGAAATGCGTTTGAATTTTTCCACCCTTTATAAACTGGCTCATCAAAAACTGCAGGAAGCGGTGTTGAATAATTAAAATCAAGCTCTTTATATTTTGACCAATAAGTTTTTTCATAAACAAACTCTAAAGTTGTATCTTTGTATGTGTACGCCGTTGCAAGACTTAGTGTTGCAGGCAAAATTGCATCAACACTTGCTTTTCCACTATATATTTCTGTACCCATTACAGAGGCTCTTGCATTTCCCCCTATAGTTAAATCAACTTTCGAACGATAAGTTGCAGCGAGTGCCAAACCTTCGATTGGTCTAGCAGAGAGTGCTAAATTATAACCAAAATCAAAACTATCGCCTGTTAACTTTCTATGTGCCATTCCACCATACATATTATTTGTTACAATACCGTCAGTATACAAAGCTCTTAAACCAAAGCCAAGAGCAAAATGATCGTTTATCTTATAAGCTGCTGTTGGATTTGCCTCTATAATTTTCAATGAAAACTTTTTAGCATAAGTCTCACCAAGGATTCCGTCCCATCTTTTAGCAAGACCACCCGGAACAACAAGAGAAAAACCATATCTCCAATTTTCATAAAAATTCGGTACAACAATATGAGCGTATGGCAAAACAAAATGTTCTACTTTTGAATTGGCATTATAAGCACTGCTCATCGCATGTTCAAATGTCATGCTTGGTAACTGTATATAGGTAAACCCGAGCTCAAGCTCATGTCTTGGTTCACTCATAAAAGCCATATTTGCAGGGTTATAATAACTTGCATCACTTCCATCAACTGCAGCAATATTTGCAACTCCAAGAGCCAATCCTCTTAGCGATTGTTCTGGTATTTTATAACCAGAAGCGTTAAGCATTGTACTAACTCCAGCAACTAACAAAGCAGTTTTGTATACTGTCTTCATAAAACACATCCTTATTAAAATTTATTTTTGTAAACTATATAAAAGCTCTATCTCTTCAGCCCAAATACCCTCATCTACAGTTTCAAGTATCATTGGAATATCATCAATTCTTTCATCATTCATTATAAGAGAAAATGCCTCAAGCCCTATTTTTCCCATTCCGATAGAGTCGTGTCTATCCACTCTACTTCCAATTGGTGCTTTTGAGTCATTCAAATGCATTCCCAAAAGGTACTTAAAACCGATAATGCTATCAAAACTTTCCATAATTTTTTCATAAGAGTCTTTATCTCTTATATCATATCCTGATGTAAATAAATGGCAAGTATCCAAACAAACTCCAACTCTACTTTTGTCAATTGACTTATCTATGAGATACGCTAAATGTTCAAATTTATATCCAACATTACTTCCTTGTCCAGCTGTATTTTCTATGACAAGTTTTATATTTTTGCTCATTTGCAAAACTTCATTCATACATTCAGATATATTATCTAAACACTCCTCTTCGCTTATCTCTCTAAGATGACTTCCCGGGTGAAAATTAATTTTATCAAGACCAAGCTCCTCACATCTTTTAACCTCCTCCAAAAAAGCATCTAAAGATTTTTTTCTTGTAGCAGTATCATAATGACCTAAATTTATGAGATAACTATCGTGTGCAAGTATATGTTTTGGCAAAATTTCAGCAATATCAAGATTTTTTTTAAAAGATTCAATAGATTTTTTCTCAAGCGGTTTTGCCGTCCATTGTCTTTGGTTTTTTGTAAACAGAGCAAACGCCTTTGCACCTATATTTTTAGCATTAATTGGTGCGTTCTCAACTCCACCACTTGCACTTACATGTGCACCTACATACTTCATTTTTAGCCTTTAATTTCTTATTATCTTTATATATACATTGTTTATTGTATCAACAAAAGTTGTAGTATTCTCTTTAACTTCATAATTTATATCATATTTATCTTCTTTAGCAATCTCCTGAATAAACCCGAACGCAGTTTTTTCCAAATTTTTTGCATCGTAAATCGGTTGTGATTTTAAAATGTCATTCATAATATTTCCATAATGCGGCTCTACAAAAACATTTTTATTAAATATAGTTTTTGTCATACATTTTTCATTTATGCATGTAAGGGTATTTGATTCGTAATTTATAACGAGTTTTCCTGCCATATAAAGTTGCAAATTTACATAATTATCACCTTTTCTGTAAAAACCATTTCCTGAAGTTTTTATGTATGGCGATCTAATAATTAAACCAAGCGTATCAGTTTCAACAATCGGTCTTTTAGCGACACACGAAGATAAAAATATTACAACAAATACTAAAAAAACACTATTTTTTATCATAAAATATCCAACTTTTCCAATCTTTTTAAATAAAGCGAGATTGTAGCATATTTTTTTTTCAACATTATTTAAGTTAGTTTAAACATTGCTTGAGGTTATTTAGCACTATTTAAGTTAATATAAGTATAATTTCAGCCTTTACTTTTGTTGGCCCATTCGTCTAGCGGTTAGGACATCGCCCTTTCACGGCGGTAACACGAGTTCGAGTCTCGTATGGGTCACCATATCTTTATCACACAAACCCAATTTTTTGTTCAACAATATTGTCAAAACCACCTATTTAGTTTTAAATTTCTGTTTTTAATTTTTATGGTTTTAAAAATTTTTCTCATAAAATTCCAATTTTAATGTTATACTTACGGTTAATTTATTAACTTGGAGATGAAAAAACGATGAAAAAAATGGCACTTATTTTTAACTCTTTACTGCTTTTGCATGTGAATGCTTTTGCGCAAGATAAAAACAGCAACGATATAAT
>JAIRQK010000141.1 GCA_031256525.1 Campylobacteraceae bacterium | reverse complement strand
TTCAAACAAGGACGAAATTATATATTCCTGATGCTTAAGAGTAGCTTTAGTGTAGTGATAAATTTGGGGGGAATTTAGAAAAATATTTAGAAAATGTTAAAAAGTTATTTTTTTAGGGGAGGGAATTTGCAAAATAGCCTTGTTGCCTTTGAGATTAAACAAAGACAACAAGTAGCTCTATGTGTCTATTTTCGCTCTATTTTTGTTTTTTTATAACATCCACTATCTCTTGGGCAACATCTGTAAAGATACGTTTGTATGCTCCAATCGTAAAAGCACCACCTGCTGATATATGACGATTAACTGGTATCTTAGCGAGTACAACACCCTCTTTATCCTTAATCAAAGCCTCAACAGCAAGACGCGTAGCTCCTAATCCCGGCAATATCCATCTCGCAAAAGCATTACCCGGAGAATAATCTAATATGTTCACATCAATTTTATAACCATTTCCGATCAATTTATATTTAACAAGCTGGGCTTCAAGTTCGGCTTTCATGGTTTCATCAATAATAAAAGCATCACTATCATGCGGACCAAAATAGAAGATAGATTGGTCCTCAACTCGACCAACCGTAAAGCCCTCTGCAACATTAACAATTTTCGTACCAGATGTTTGAATATATGATGACTTTGTACCGCAACCCATCATAACAATTAACACAAATAGTATTACAATAGAAACAATAAAATTTCTCATTGCCTTTCCTCTTACATACATATCTGCTAATTATATCCTCCTAATCTTTTCAAAAAAATTAAGATACATTATTATACTAAGCAATGATGTTAAATAAAAAAATGATTTTTTACAAAAAAACAATAATCAATTATCCAAAATATTACATTTGCAATTAAATAACTTTTTTTGCTATAATCGCCTCTTTATTTAAAATAATGGAGGAATTTATGTCGCTTTATAATAGAGACTATATAAATGAACAAGCCCAAACTGCGACTGAGCATAGGCTATCTGATAGAACTGCTTTATCGGCATTTATAAGGAAAACCTATCAGCTTTTTGCAGCATCGTTAATTGCGGGAGCGGCAGGTGCTTATGTTGGTATGGGGTTTGCTGGCACTATAGCAAAAGCTGGGCTTTGGGTATTGGTTCCTTGGATCGCAATGCTATTTATATTAAAAGCAGTACGCCATAAACCAGTTATAAACTATATAATGCTTTTTGCATTTACATTTTTTGGTGGTCTTATCATATCTCCTATGATAATGGCTTATGTAAGTATGGGAGCTGGTCATTTAGTAACTACTGCATTTATATTAACTGCGGTAGCTTTTGGAGGGTTATCTTTGTTTGCTATGACAACTAAAAGAGATTTTAGCGTTATGGGCAAAATGCTTTTTATAATACTACTTGTTGTTGTCGCTGCGTCTATTATAAACCTATTCATACAAAGTTCGTTTATGGGCTTGGCTATATCAGTAGTTGCTGTAATTTTATTTAGTGCTTATATACTTTATGATACACAAAACATTATAAAAGGTGCTTACGAAACTCCGATTGAAGGGGCAATTGCTCTTTATCTTGATGTTTTCAATCTATTCGTACATCTGCTTAATATTTTAGGCATAATGAGAGATTAACCCTTGAATACACAATCTTCGGACTTGGAGCTTCCAAGTTCGATACTTCGTCTGCTTGATGCTAACCTAAACCGACTAAGAGAGGGCATTAGGGTTGTTGAAGATATTAGAAGATATTGCTTTGATGATGCAACTTTTGCTAAGGCTTTAAAAGAGTTGCGTCATAAAGCCAGAGTTGAGCCATACATTACACTTTTACGAAACCGCAACATTAGAAATGATGTACTAAAATCCACCACAAAAAGCGAGGCTTCAAGAGATAGTCTAATTTCTCTACAAATAGCAAGTTTAAAAAGAGCACAAGAGAGTGCGAGGGTGTTGGAAGAGGCACTAAAACTTTATGATACGAAAGAGGCAGAAAAGTTTAAAAATATAAGATATGAGCTGTACGATATCGAAACTAAACTCTTTATATGCGAGAGTTAATCGCTTTTATACACAAGTTTTAAACGCGGCGATGACATAAATCCCTTTAGAAAAACATACTCCCCTTTTAAAATCAGAAAATCTACTTTTTTAAACTTCACATCTAATTCAACTCCAGCTGTTTGCCAAGCCCTATATAAAAGGAGTGTGCAATATATTCCTTTTTTTTCATCATAGTGAAACTCTCTGCCAATTTGACTAAGTGTGTTTTTTACTGACTTTTCATATTCATTTTCATTTGCGATAACTTCGTAAATGGCATATTTTTTGGAGCGATTTTTATCTATAAAAAACTCAAAGTCATCGACCACAACACCATCTTTCTGATTCTTTTTTTCTGATGGTGTAGCGTGAACAACTCTCCAAAGTCCCTGATCATTATAGAGCATTCCAACATGTGAGTATTCGCTATCATCGGCACTCGTTACGACATCGCTTATTAGTTCCGTTCCATCTCTAAATATCATATATCCGGATTTTACGCCGAGTTTGTCTAAAAACTCGGCTTGATTTGCATACGAACACGAAACAAAAAAGAGTAAAAATAGTAGTTTTTTAGTTAAAAGTAACGATTTGATATTTTCCATTTTCCTTTTACTTTTACAAGGTTGATATCCATATTTCTTGTTTTTGTGTCTTCATTGCTTCTTTTAAACGATGTTTCTATCTTGACCGTAGCTTCATCTTTATTTGAATTATATGTAACACCTTTGGAGACTATCTTGAAATCTTTAATGCCATCTTCTTTAGAGCTTTTTATTCTATATTCAATATTGTCTCTTATCTCCTTAACTCTTCTGCTTTCCAATCCACTCGTATCTATAGTGACTAAAGCCACATTAGTTTTTCCATTAAATACGTTTTGAAAAAAAGAGAGTGCGACTTTTTCTGGGTCATTTGCAGAGTTGCCACAACCATTTAGCCCTAAAAACAACGATAGCGAAAACACTAAAACTAAAAATTTTTTCATATATACTCCTCCTAAAAAACATTATCATAGCAAGACCATATCTAAACAAACATACAGCCTTACTATAATTTAATAGCGCCAATAAACTATCGTAGTACGATTTTCCACTCTTTGTTTACTTTTACAAGTTCAACATCTTCTGTTTCATCTTCTGAGATTGCCAGTGTAACTGTAGCCTTTTTTTTGTCATCTGAATATTTAACGCCTTTTGATACTACTTTTTTAAGATCTTTGCCCTCTTTTTTAAGCTCCTGTGCAGCTCCTGAAAAAATGTATCTCATTTTGTCCTTTGCCATTTTGGCTTCATCATCTTTTAGTTCACTAAAATCAAGCAACTCTATAGCCAAATCAACTTTGTCATTAGCTAAATTTTGAAAGAAAGAGATCGCAACCTTTTCTGGGTCATTTGCAGAATTGCCACAACCATTTAACCCTAAAAACAACGATAGTGAAAACACTAAAACTAAAAATTTTTTCATATATACTCCTCTCGAAAAAAAATATCGAGGTAGATTGTATCTAAAATTCACTTAAGTAAATATGCAACAAATTAATCATCAACTCTTAATGCTTCAACGATACCAACAAATGAATTTATAATGATTAAAGTTCTAAAAGTAGTTTTAAGCCGAGTCTATCTAAAAACTTGGCTTAGTCTACATATGAACACGAAATAATAAATAGAAACGATATTGGTCTTTGTTAAAATTAACGATAGGATATTTTCCACTCTTTGTTTACTTTTACAAGATCAACAATAACAATTTCCGTTTTTACTTCATCTTTTGATGACATTTCCAATTCAACCGTAGCTCTGCTTTCATCATCTGAATATTTAACGCCTTTAGAGACTACCATAGGATCTTTATTGTCTTTTTCAAAATGTTCTGCAATCTCTGCAATTTTACTTTTTGCTCTATTTTCTACAAGTTCAGCTTTTTCGCTATCTGATACATTAAAATAGAGTGTTCCCATAGCCAAATCAATTTGACCATCGAACCAATTTTGAAAAAAAGAGACTGCAATTTTTTCTGGATCACTCGAAGAGTTATCACAACCACTAAACCCAAAAAACACCGATAGTGAAAACACTAAAACTAAAAATTTTTTCATAATATCCCTCAAAAAAAATATTAAAATGAATTGTATCTAAAATATGCTTAATTATAATGTTTATATATTGTTTACTTTTTATTTTAGTTAGATAATTTATGGATAGAGATTTATGACAACAGCACTTCGCAGTTGTCATAAATCTGCCTATTTGTAGTTAATCTTTTTTGGACAATCTCTTTCTTTGCGTTGGATCAAGATATCTTTTTCTAACGCGAATATTTTGTGGTGTAATTTCGACTATTTCATCATCATCTATCCACTCCAATGCACGTTCTAAGTTCAATTTTCTTGGAGGAATAAGTTTAATTGCATCATCGCTTCCTGAAGCTCTTACATTCGTTAGTTGTTTTCCCTTGATAGGATTTACATCTAAATCATTTGGACGAGAATGCTCTCCTATAACCATTCCAACATAGACTTTAGTTTGAGGCTCTATAAATAAAACTCCTCTTTCTTGTAAATTAAAAAGAGAGTATCCAAGTGCTACGCCATTTTCCATAGAGACCAACGCTCCATTTGAGCGATGTTCTACGCTTCCGCTAAATGGACGAAACTCTAAAAACGAGTGGTTCATAACGCCTTCACCTTTAGTATCGGTTAAAAATTGGCTTCTAAATCCTATAAGTCCACGAGCTGGAATTTCAAACTCTATTCTTGTTTGACCATCACCTGTTGGATTCATGGTTGTCATCTCAGCCTTTCTTTTTCCCAATTTTTCTATAACTATACCGGTAAAATCATCAGGAACATCAACAACTAAATGCTCAAATGGTTCCAATTTTATGCCATTTTCTATTTTTGTGATAACTTCAGGACGTCCAAGAGCAAATTCAAATTTTTCACGACGCATATTTTCAGCTAAAATTGTTATCTGAAGTTCACCACGACCTGAAACTTTAAATTTTCCTTCGCCTATGTTTTCATATCTCATAGCAATATTTGTTTTAACTTCGTTTTCAAGTCTTTCAGCAATTTTGTTTGAGGTTACAAATTTACCTTCTAACCCAGCTAAAGGCGAATCATTTACAGAAAAAACGACTGAAAGTGTTGGCTCTTCAATATGAAGTGGGTCAAGTGGCATAGGGTTGTTTGGATCAACTAAACTATCGCCAACATCAAGTGCATCAAATCCCGCAACAGCTATAATATCACCGGAATTAGCCTCTTCAATATCGTGTCTTTCTAAGCCTTTAAAGCCGATTAACTTACTAACTCTTCCGTTTATTCTCTCGCCACTTGCTTTAACAAGTAAAATTGTCTGATTTTTTTTCACTGTTCCATTAAAAACTCTTGCGATTCCTATTTTTCCAACATAATTGTCATAATCAAGTGTAAAAACTTGTATCTGTGCTGGATTTGCATCGCTTCCGCTTGGACTTGGAACATGTTTTACTATCATCTCAAAAAGCGGTTCTAAATTTCTGTTTTCATCTTCTAAATTTAATTTTGCATATCCATCTCGAGCAGCCGCATAAACAACTGGAAAATCAAGCTGCTCTTCGTTTGCATCAAGTGCTACAAATAGGTCAAATATCTCATTTATAACTCTCTCTGGATCGCCTGCTGGTTTGTCTATCTTGTTAATTACAACAATTGGTTTAAGACCTAAATTCAGAGCTTTTTTAACAACAAATTTGGTTTGAGGCATAACGCCCTCTTGAGCATCTACTAAAAGTAACACTCCATCAACCATTTTAAGTACTCGCTCAACTTCCCCTCCAAAATCAGCGTGACCAGGGGTATCTATAATATTAATTTTACAATCTTTATAGGTTATGGAAGTATTTTTTGACAAAATAGTAATTCCACGCTCTTTTTCAATATCATTACTATCCATCATTCTCTCAGTCGTAGTTTGATGCTCAGCAAAAGTACCAGATTGTTTTAGTAGTTCATCAACTAATGTAGTTTTTCCATGGTCTACGTGAGCAATTACAGCTATATTTCTAATCATATTTATCTGTTTCTCCTAAATAAAATAAGGCGTGTATAGTATCCAAAATATACTTTAAGTTTTATATATACGATATTTTCTTTACTTTCTTTGCATATAATTTAATTTTATTCACAAATTCACATCTATTTTTATAGAATTATTCACACTGTATATTTAGGCTTTTAATCTTTGTGCGTGAGTTAATGCAATGGCGATAGCGTCGGTAATATCAAGCGGTTTTATCTCTTGTTTTATATTTAAAATTTTTTTCACCATAAAAGATACTTGCTCTTTTGTCGCTTTTGCTTTTCCAGTAACTGATTTTTTAACTTGAAGTGGTGTATATTCATAAAAATTTCCAAAAATTTGCAAAATCTTCAGACTTAAAGCTCCACGAAATTGTGCTAATTTTAAAACTGTTTTTGGATTGAACGCAAAGAAAATATCTTCAATTGCAACTTCATCAATTTTATTATTACTAAAAACAATATCAATTCCTTCAACAAGTTCAACTATCTGCTCTTGTAAAATGTTAGATTTTATCTTTATAAGACCAGCCTCTTTTAATATCAATTTTCCAACATTTTTTTCAATAATAGCATATCCACAATTTTTACTTCCCGGATCAATTCCTAAAATAGTCAAATTAAAACCTCATTTTTTGTAACAATTTCTTATTTTAACGATAATTTTAACGAATTTTAGATAAAATAATATCCATTACATATATTTCAAAGGAGAGTTTTTTGTTGTCAGATGATATTTTAGAACTTCTAAAAAACGAAATTCCTTTAATTGAATATGAGAGATATATAGCTCAACTAAAATTTAACGAAAAAGAGTCAAAGTCTAATCTTGCGGTATTTAATGTGCCGAATGTTTTAATTTCAAATTGGATAAAGACAAAATATAGAGATAAGATAGCACATCTTTATGAACTAAAGACTGGTATTAGACACAATGTTGAATTTATTATAAAAAATGAAGATATTAAGTTTAAAAAATCACAAATTATAGATAGTATTGAAAGACAAAAAAATACAAAAAATACCATTTTAAACCCATCATATAACTTTGAAACTTTTATAGTTGGAGAGTCAAACAAATACGCTTTTACCGCTGCAAAATCAGTTGCGAGTAAACCTGGCGTTGTCTACAATCCTGTATTTATTTATGGGCCAACTGGACTTGGAAAAACACACCTTCTTCAAGCAATTGGAAATTACATTCAAGAAAAAAATAAAATTGTTATCTATACAACAATAGAACAATTTATGAATGACTTTACATATCATATTAGAAATCAAATTATGGATAGATTTAGAGAAAAATATAGAAATTGTGATGTTTTGTTAATTGATGATGTACAATTTTTAATGAATAAAGTACAAACACAAGAGGAATTTTTTCACACATTTAATGAGCTACACGCAAACAAAAGTCAAATTGTTTTAACTTCTGATAAACCACCAAAGATGATTGATGGTCTTGAAGATAGACTTAAAACGAGATTTGAGTGGGGACTTATCGCTGATATTAGTTATCCTGAACTTGAAACAAAGATAGAGATTATTAAGAAGAAATGCGAACTTGATGGTATTGCGTTAAATAAAGAGGTTATAAGCTATATTGCTTCAAATATGGGCGATAATATACGCGAGATAGAGAGTGCTATTATAAATTTAAATGCTTATGCATCTTTAATGAATCAAAAAATTTCGATTGATTTTGCAAAAAACATTATAAAAGAACAGATAAAACAGAAACACGAAAATATAAATTTAGAAAACATAATAAAAGTTATTTCAAAAGAGTTAAATATAAAATCAAGCGATATCAAATCAAAAAAGAGAACTACAAGTATTGTTGAAGCAAGAAGAATTGCTATCTATTTAGCAAGAAATATAACACTTAATTCAATGCCGATAATAGCCTCTTTTTTTAATATGAAAGACCATACAGCAGTCTCTCATAGTATAAAAAAAATAAATGAATTAATAGAAAAAAATGAAAATTTTAGGTTGAGAGTTGATGAGATTAAAAATAAAATTTTAACAAAAGAGTTGTAGTTAATGTGAAAATGTGTGAAAAATTTTAAAATAGTTTTCACTTTTAAGTTGCTTTAAAATGAATGTTTTAAAATAGTTTTCACTTTTTCAATATAAACTACTGTGTCTACTAAATTTAATTTAAATAATAAAGGAGATAAATTGAAAGTAATCATTTTAAAAAGCGTTTTAGAAAATATTCTAACTAATGCTACCCCATTTTTAGAAAAAAAAGATTTGAGTCAAATAACTTCACATTTTTATCTAAATGCTGAAGAGGACTGTTTACAGATAAAATCTACTGACTTTGAGATAGGTCTTAGTTTTTCATCACAAAATGTTACTATTGTTAATAAAGGAGTTGCAACTGCAAATGGTAAAAAACTACTTGATATTGTTAAAACTTTTAAAGATGAAAATGTAACTTTAGAGACAATTAATAACGATCTATTTGTAAAACAAAATAATTCAAAATTTAAACTTCCTATGATGAATGCATTAGAATTTCCAAAGTTTCCTATAGTTGAAAATCAATCAAAATTTGATATTGATTCTGCAGAGTTTATAAAAGCAATCAAAAAAGTCACTCCTGTTATTGACAATAACAATCCAAAATATGAGTTAAATGGTGCTTTAATTAGTATAAAAAGTGATCATATAAATTTAGTTTCAACAGATACTAAGAGATTGGCTCTTTTTAAAATAGAGAAAAACACTGAAAAAGATTTCTCTTTAATTATTCCAAAAAAAGCTATTTTAGAGATTCAAAAACTATTTTTTAATAAAATGGAAATTTTTTACGATGAAAATATATTAATAATTAAAAGTGAAGATTTTCTATTTTTTACAAAATTGATTAATGGAAGATTTCCAGAATATGAAAGAATAATTCCAAAAGAGTTAAAATATAGAATTCAACTAAGTCGCGAAAAAATGGTAGAGTCAATAAGACAAATTTCTATTCTATCATCAGAAATAAAAATTATTTTTAAATCAAAAAGCATTATTTTTGAAAGTTTAAATGATGATAATAGTGAAGGTAAAACAGAGATTGATTTTGAAACAGGACTTGAAGAGGATATCTATTTTATGATGAATAGTAGATATATATTAGACTTTTTATCAAATATAGAAGAGAATAATTTTATTTTAGGGTATAATGATTCAAATGTTCCATTTATGCTTGAATCACAAAATCTTATAACAATAATAATGCCAATTATTAAATAACACGGAGAATATATGAGTAATTACGCAGCGGAAAATATCAAAGTTTTAAAAGGTTTAGAAGCGGTTAGAAAACGCCCCGGAATGTATATCGGCGATACAAATATAAATGGACTTCATCATTTAATTTATGAAGTAGTTGATAACTCTATAGATGAGGCGATGGCTGGACACTGTGATACTATAAATGTTGAAATTACAACTGAAGGTTCAGCTATTATTACAGATAATGGAAGAGGAATTCCAGTTGATATTCACCCTACAGAAAAAATTTCGGCTGCAACAGTTGTTTTGACAGTACTTCACGCTGGTGGAAAATTTGATAAAGATACATATAAAGTTAGTGGTGGTCTGCATGGAGTTGGTGTTTCTGTAGTAAATGCATTATCATCAAAATTGATAGTAAATATAAAAAGAGAGGGAAAAGAGTATAGACAAGAGTTTAAAAAAGGTATTCCTCAATATGATTTAGAGACAATTGGAACTTCAAAAAAAAGCGGTACTATTGTCGAATTTTGGCCAGATCCAGAGATATTTGAAGTAACTGAGTTTGATTTTGAAATACTTGCAAAAAGATTTAAGGAGATTGCATATTTAAACCCAAAAATTGTTATAAATTTTAAAGATAATAGAGTAGGGAAGAGCGAAAGTTATCACTTTGAGGGTGGAGTTGAACAGTTTGTTACAGATTTAAATAAAAAAGAGGTAGTTGCTAAACCTGTCCATTTTCAAGATGATATTGAAGATATAAATATTGATGTGTCTTTTATGTATAATAGCTCATATTTTGAAATTTTTTACTCATTTGTAAATAACATAAAAACTCCTGAAGGTGGAACTCACGAAAGTGGATTTCGTGCTGGTTTGACAAGAGCTATTGTAAATTATATAAATTTAAATGCAGCTCAAAGAGAAAAAGATATAAAAATTACTGGTGATGATGTAAGAGAGGGGCTGATTGCTATTGTAAGTGTTAAAGTTCCTGAGCCTCAATTTGAAGGACAAACAAAAAGCAAGCTTGGCAATTCTTATGTAAAACCGATAGTTCAAAAGTTTATTTATGAACAACTTGTTAAATATTTTGAAGAGAATCCAATTGAAGCAAGAGCTATTATGAATAAAGCATTGGCTGCGGCAAGAGGACGCGAGGCTGCTAAAAAAGCAAGGGATTTAACAAGAAGAAAAGATGCTATGAGTATCGGAACGCTTCCGGGAAAATTAGCTGATTGTCAAAGTAAAGATGCCTCTATTTGTGAACTGTATCTTGTAGAAGGTGATAGTGCTGGAGGAAGTGCAAAACAAGGAAGAGATAGAGTTTTTCAGGCTATTTTACCACTAAAAGGAAAGATATTAAATGTTGAAAAAAGTAGACTTGACAAAGTTTTAAATTCTGATGAAATTAAAAATATGATAACTGCACTTGGATGTGGAATCGCTGAAGAGTTTGATGAGAAAAAGTTAAGATATCATAAAATAATCATCATGACAGATGCAGATGTTGATGGAAGTCATATTCAAACACTTCTTTTGACATTTTTCTTTAGATTTTTGCGTCCTGTTATAGAAAATGGATATGTTTATCTTGCTCAACCGCCACTTTATAGATACAAAAAAGGCAAAAAAGAGATATATCTTAAAGATGATAAAACAATGAATGAGTTTTTGATTAAAAATGGTATTGAAAATATGGAGTTTACTGGAATTGGGACAAATGAGCTAATTGAAAATTTTAAACTTATTGCAGCATATAGAAATGTGCTAAAAGATTTGGAAAAAAGATTTTCAGTAATCTCTATTGTTAGACATATTATAGAAAATCCTGATTTGGTAGGAAAACCTTTCAAAGAGCTATATAAAGACTTAGAAGGGTTTATAAAAAATGAGGGGTATAATATCCTAAATAGCATAGTAAATGATGAAAAAATAAACCTTTTTATCCAAACAAAAGAGGGTCTTGAAGAGTTATTAATAAATGATGATTTTTTTACAAACTCATTGCTTCAAGAGGGAATTTATATCTATAAAAAAATAGAGAAAAATAGAGTGGACTTTTTAGAAGGTAAGGATCTAATAGAAGCTCTTGAAGATATTGAAAAAAATGCGAAAAAAGGTGCTTATATACAACGTTATAAAGGTTTAGGCGAGATGAATCCTGAGCAATTATGGGAGACAACTATGAATCCTACAAATAGAAGATTGCTTCGTATTACTATCGAAGATGCACAGTCCGCGAGTGATACTTTTTCTTTATTTATGGGCGATGAGGTCGAGCCAAGACGTCAATATATTCAAGAACATGCTAAGGATGTTAAATATTTGGATGTGTAGATGATGTTGTATTCAGAGTCAGTAGAGAGGCATACACGCTTTAAAACAGCGCTAAAGATATCTTTCCCTTTTCTTATATTCCTGGCTCTGTATATTTTTATATTTAATATATTTGACTTGAAACATAATGATTTTTTTCTTCTAATTTTTTTTGTAATCATATACATATACTATATTTTTTATCTAATATATCAAAGTTTTAAAATATCACTATTAGACAATAACACAAAAACTTTTAATAGTGAAGTAATCACAAAAGAGATAAAAAAAGCTTTAGATGCAAATAAAAATGGTTTTGTGGCAATGGTATCTATTAAAAACATTACTTTTGTTGAAGAACAATATGGTGTTGATACAAGAGATGAAATTCTCAAAAAATTTATTCAAAAATTGAACTCTTTTTTAATTAGTAAAAATTTTAAAAATATTTCGATTGGAAAATATCAATCAGGAAGTTTTTTGTTGCTTTTTAAAGATGAACAAAACAGAAAACTTATCAAGCATCTACTTAATGAATTTTGCAAAAAAATCAGCAACGAAGAGATTGATAATATTGAAATAAATACACAAAGCTCTATTGTAAATATCTCTTATGATACGAATGTGAAAAATATTATTTCAAAACTTATCAATTTGCCAAATGAGGAAGCCCAACAACTTAATATTTTAATTAAGCCTGATGAATTCGATATTTTGATAAAAAAAGCTATAAAAAAAGAGAAATTTATAAATCAATATCAGTATATTTATGCTTTTGGATATCAAGATAGGATTAAATATCTAAGCGTGAGTACAAAGATATATATTGAAAATTTTGGACATTTAACTAAAAATCAAATATCAAAAACGATTCAAAAAAATAGCTATGAAATTGAGTTTGATTTTTTGGCAATAAAGACAATTTTAAAAGAAATTAAAGAGATTTTGATTGAAAAAGAAGAGTTAAAAGTGATAATAAAAGTCTCTATTGCATCTTTCAAAAACAACAATTTTTTGGTACAGCTGTTGAAAATATTAAAAAATAATGACATAAATCCTAATAAAATTTGCTTATTGTTAAATGAGAGCAAGATATATGAAAATACAAATAGACTCAAAGAGATAGTAAAAAAATATAAAGATTATGGTTTTTGTATTATTTTTGACGAATTTGGACTAAACAACGCTGCAATGGCATATTTAAAAGAGAATGTTGGTTTTGATATGTTTGCTATAGATTTGGAGTTTACGAAAAATTTAAATAAAAATAGCTATTTTGAGATATTAAAAGCGATGATAAATATGTGTAAGGCGTTGAATATAAAAACATTAATAAAATTTGTTGATAAAAGAGAGATTGAAGACAAATTGAATGAGTTGAAGCCTGATTATGTGCAAGGTTTTTTGTATGATAAACCAAAACTAATAAGCAAAATTATAAAGGAAAAAGATGAAGTATGGTGAAAAAGAGATAAAAGAGTTTGATGTCAAGAGAGATTTAGAAATTTGGGAAAACAAACATGAAAAAAACTATATTATTAAAATAACACTCCCAGAATTTATGTGCTTGTGCCCAAGAAGTGGATATCCTGATTTTGCGACTATCTATCTTGAATATATTCCAAATGAGTGGGTTGTTGAATTAAAAGCAGTAAAACTCTATATTAATAGCTTTATGTACAGAAATATATCACATGAAGATAGTATAAATGAAATTTATGATGTTTTGTATAGTAGATTAAAGCCAAAATGGATGAAAATAGTTGGCGATTTTAATCCAAGAGGAAATGTTCATACGCTTATAGAAATTGATTCAGAAGCTCAAGAAAAATGATAAGTCCAGAACTAATAGATAAAATTTTTTCCGCCACATTTATTAGACGCTGGAATGATTTCCCAAGACTTATGGAGCTAATCGAGCTTGATAAACAAGCCCACAAATTTATAATTGCCTATCTTCTTGCTAAGTGTGAAGATGAGAAGATTGATATTAGGACGTTGATAGAGATTGGAATATTTGAGTTTTTAAAAAGAGTTGTTGTAACTGATATTAGACCAGATGTTTTTCACGATATTTTAAAAGAGAATAGAAAAGAGATTGATAATCTTGTAAGAAACGAACTGAGAGGTATGTTGGTAGATATTGAAAATGGTGAATTTTGGAGGAGATTTGAGAACTATTTGGATAATGATTGTTTGCATAAAAAAGAGAAACATATACTAAAAGCAGCATCTTATCTATCGACAAGATGGGAGTTTCAGATTATATATGAATCAAGCAAATTTTTAAGCGATATTGAAGAGGTTAAGAAGTCTGTTGAAAAAGAGCTTGAAGAGTACTACGATTTAAATGGAATAAGGGATATTACCCTAAGCACAAAAATAGAGAAAATTATAGATTTAAGCGGACGCCTTCGTTTTCAAAAAAGATGGGCACAAGCTCCAAGAATTCCAGAAACCTCTGTTTTAGGACATATGTTAATCGTTGCTATTTTGGGTTACTTTTTTTCGTTAAAAATATGTGCATCTTCAAAAAGGCTTGAGAATAATTTTTATTGTGCCTTATTTCACGATTTTCCAGAGTCTTTAACAAGAGACATCATAAGTCCGGTTAAACACTCAAGTAGCAATCTTGAAAGCATTGTAAATAAGATTGAGATGAAGAGAATCGATAAATTTATCACCCCATTTATCCCAGAATCATTTAAAAGCGAATTTTTGTATATTTTGGGCATAAATAGCGATAAAAAAAATGAGTTTGAGAATAGAATTTTTTATGATAATAAAATTACACAAGTTGAATCTTTAGAAGAGTATAACGATGATATATACAATACTATTGATGGAAAAGCACTTAAAAATTGTGATAGGTTAGCCGCTTTTTTAGAGGCAGTTATCTCTTTATCTTGCGGGATAAAATCAAGAGAATTGGTTAGTGGAAAAGAGACAACACTTGAAAAAATAGAGGAAAACAGGATAATAAACGGTGTAGATTTTTATGAACTTGCTTGTAAAATAGGCAAATTTTATGAAAATTAAAGACTCTTCCCCAGATACCTGCGGCACACGAGCTAATCCAGTGCTCTGCTGCGTTCCCGCCCTGAAGCGATGCCAAAGTAGTCATTGCACAGGTCTAAAGAAGAGCGAGTAAAATGGTATCTTTTTACTGCTTAAAACTTATTTACAGAACAAAGGAAAATAGTTGAGTATTAGAACATGGCTCATTTCATCATTTAGAGAGATTTTTTTGTACCATTACCGTTCACTTGAGTTTCGTGCAAAGATATTTGCTTTGATTATAGCAGCTGGTACTAATGAAAAAAAAGAGTATTCTCTTGAGAGGCTAAAAGAGGTTGCAAGCGAAATATATGTGGATGATAAAAAAAGACAAGAGGTTTTAATTCGCACAACAAAAGAGTATATTTGTAAGATATTGAACAATCCAAGATTTGGCTTTGATGATTTTGTGAAAGATGTGGATTTAAATGTAAAAATAAAAAAAGAGCTTATAGATAAGATAAATTTAGACCATATAAAAAGGTTTGTAAAAGACGATATATCGGAGGATAAAAAAATATTACAACTAAGAGTTTATGAGTTTTTTGAAGGATTGGCAGGCAAAAAATAGCGTTTATATGCAAAGTTTTGTTATTTTGCTTCTCCAATTTGCTTTTCCACCTCTTGCAAGTTTTGACACGCTTTTTGAAAACCATTTTGGCACGAGTCTGAAAAATATCTTCTTGCTTTTTGCAAATCTTTTTCAACTCCTTTTTCATATTGATAGATAAGTCCTAAGTTATTACAAGCTATTAAATCTTTTGAGTTACACGAAAGCTCGTAAAACTCTAAAGCCTTTTTCTGATTTTTTGGGATATTTCCTCTTCCAGTGCTAAAAATAACAGCCAAATTGTTGCATTTTGTTGAGTCTAATTTACACGCTTTTTCATAATATTTAACCGCTTCGGAGTAGTTTTTATAGCCGATTTGAGAGCTTAGTATATGCCCAAGAGAGTAGCAACTTTCTGATATATTCGTACTACAAGCCTTTTTGAAAAGTGGAATTGATTTTGTTATATCTCTATTTTTAAAACTTGTTATATGTATACTTGCTAAATTATAACAAGCATCAGATGAGCTATTTTCACAAGCCCTTTCATAGCTATTTATAGCCCTATCTTCATCTTTAAAAACCAAATCATTTTCATATATAAGAGCACTAAAAAAACAGGAGTTTTGATAATCTTTTTCACACAATTTATCAAAATAGAAGATAGCTTTTTGCATATCTTGAAACAGATCCTCGCCGATAAAATATCTTGAAGCCAAGTTAAAACAGGCATCTAAATCGCCATTTTTGCACAATTTATCAAAATACTCTACCGCTTCACTTTGACTACTAAGAATATCAAAGCCCTTTAGTCCCATATATTTTTGTGCCAAACAGCTATCATCAAATCCAAATTCACACCCTTTTTTGAAAAAAGAGATAGCCTTTTGAATATTATCATTAGAATTCTCTGTCTTTGAAAAATAGATATTTCCAAGCAAATAACAACTTTGGGCATTACCTTTTTTACAAGCCCTAACCTCTCTACTTTCAAAATTGAAAAAAAAGAAATAGACAAAAAAGAGGATAGCTATAAAAAAGAGTATGCCAAGTGCTATTAAAACTTTTTTCAAACTATTCCGTTTTTATCGCACTTGCTTTTTTGCAACCATTTTTAAGACCCAATTTACACGCTTTTTGAAAATAGTCATAGGCAATTTCGATAGTCTCTTTATTGCTGTTGCTATTTGCATGACCAACACCAGCATTTAGACACCCATTTGCAACATCATTTGCACATGCAAGTTCAAAAAGTTCCAACGCCCTTTTGCTATCTTTCTCAACACCCAAAGCATTATCAAACAACAATCCAAAATTGTTACACGCTGCAAAATACCCATTTTCACACGCATAAGAGTACAAATCGTTTGCTTTTATGTAGTCGTTTTCAACCCCTTTGCCATAATAGTACAAATTTCCAAGCTCGTTACAAGCTTTCATGTTTCCATTTTCACACGCTTTTTGTAAAAAATTAGCCGCTTTTTGATAATCTTTCTTGATTTTTGGCTCATTCATATAGATATCAGACACATTGTAACAAGCATCAAAATTTCCATATTCACACGCTTTTTGGTAAAAATTTAGTGCGTTTTTATAGTCCTGTTTTTTGTCATACAAGAGAGCCAAATTAAAACAGCCATTAGCATAAGATAGTTTACAAGATTTTGTAAAAAACTCTGTAGTTTTTTTACTGTTTTTGCCTTTTCCTTGCGAATAGTAGATTGCAAGTTCATTGCAACTTTGTCCATTGCTCTCTTTACACTCAGTTTCAAGTTTTTTTGTGTCAATGAAAACCTCATTTGCAGAGATTGTTGTTAAAAAAACAAGAGCGGATAAAACTATTTTTTTCATCATTTTCCTTTATATCATTTTAAAGCTAAAAAAGCCTCATTTTTTCATGAGCGAGACAAGCCTCTTTGATTTTCCCATTACAGGCTTTTCTATACAAATTAGCAGCCTTTAATAAGTCCCTTTTAACGCCTTCTCCATTCTCATAAATATAACCAGCGTTAAAGCAACCTGTGTAATTATCAAGCTCACACCCTTTTACAAAGTACTTCTCCGCAAGAGAGAGATTTTTTTTGACTCCTTCTGCTTTGTAGTACATAAATCCCAAATTTGTACAACCCTTTGCATCATCTCCTTCACACGCTTTTTTGTAAAAATACAGAGTTTTGGATAGGTCTGGTTTTATATCAAACCCTTTTTTGTTTAGTCTTGCCAAATTGCTACACGCCTCAAACAGATCGTCCTCACAAGCCCTATCATACAAAACATACGCCTCTATCAAGTCCTGTTTTACCCCTTGATGCCCCTCATACATAGTCCCAAGTTTTAGACAAGAGAGTGAATGCTTACTATCACACGCTGCTGCTAAAAGCTCAGTGGCTTTTTTGTAGTTTATCGGTTTTTGGTTTAAAAAAACAAGTGCATCCTCATGGCAGGCAGTTGCGTTCTCTTCGTTACATAAAGCCTCTTTTTTAATATTTTCTGCAGTAGTTTTTTCCGGTTTTGAGATAATCATAAGATCGCTCTGTGCATAAAGAACTGTGTGCGAAAAGGCGATAATTAAAATATAGAAAAGCTTTTCCAAAATTTTTACCTCATATCTGTTTTTTTATATTAAAGCAATTATAGCAAAGCATATTTTATCAATATTTTTTAAAATATTGATATTTTTTTCTTTGATGAGTGATTTATAGACAACATATAAACCACTTTTAGATATAGAACCTTTACCACTACCATCTACTCCCGATTTAGGAAAAATAATGTTTTTTTCTTGCTTTGCCACACTATGCTTATTTTTTAGCATTATCTCAAGTACCTATTTGTG
>JAIRQK010000132.1 GCA_031256525.1 Campylobacteraceae bacterium | reverse complement strand
CGTCTCTCACTCACTGGTATTTTATCAAATTTTTTTTGTTTTTTGATAATTTCATCGTGATTTTCAATTTTTAAATTTTCATCAAGTTTTCTGATAGTTGTTTTTGGTGTTATATTGTGCATTTTATTAAACTCTTCTTGTTTTTTTCTTCTATTTGTTGTTATGTCTATCGCATTTTGCATTGAGTTTGTTATTTTTTTGGCAAAAAGTATAACTTTTCCATTTGTATTTCTTGCAGCTCTTCCCATTGTTTGTATAAGGCTTGTTTGACTTCTTAAAAACCCCTCTTTATCCGCATCAAGTACACCTATTAAAGAGACTTCTGGCAAATCAAGACCTTCACGAAGCAAATTTATACCAACTAAAACATCAAACTCACCAAGTCTTAAAGCACGAATTATTTGATTTCTCTCTATAGTATCAATGTCAGAGTGCATATATTTTATTCTAAGACCAAGTTCAGCGTAATATCTCGTAAGCTCTTCTGCCATTTTTTTGGTTAAAACTGTTACCAAAACTCTCTCATTTCTTGCAATAACCTTTTTTATCTCATCATACAAAATTTCCACTTGATTTTGACTATCTTTTATCTCCACAATAGGGTCAAGCAGTCCAGTTGGTCTAATAATTTGTTGAGCTATATTTTTTTCTGATAACTTTAATTCAAGCTCTGCTGGAGTTGCTGAAACAAAAAGATAGTTTGGAGCTTTATTGATAAACTCATCAAACATCAAAGGACGATTATCAAGTGCTGATGGAAGTCTAAAACCATACTCAACTAAAACCTCTTTTCTGCTTCTATCACCCGCAAACATTCCGCGAAATTGTGGCAAACTAACGTGAGATTCGTCGATAATAACCAAAAAGTCATCACTCATCTCTTTGTAGTAGTCAAAAAGAGAGTAGGGCGTCTCTCCGGGTTTTAGTCCAGTTAAATGTCTTGCATAATTTTCAATTCCTTTACAAGCACCAGTTGCACTCATCATCTCCAAGTCAAACTCAACACGCTGCTTTAGCCTTTGATACTCAACAAGTCTATCCTCTTTTTTGTAGAAATTAAGCCTCTCATCAAGTTCTTCCTCGATTTGTTTTATAGCAACTGCAAGCCTCTCTGCTCCCACGATAAATTGATTTGCTGCATATATTATAATTTTATCTGTTGATGAAATTTTCTCATTTGTAAGTGAGTCAAAGTAGATGATACACTCTACCTCATCACCAAAAAACTCAACTCTTACAGCCTCATCTTCACTATAAGCTGGATAGATATCCACAACATCGCCACGAACTCTAAAGTCGCCCCTATCAAAATAGTTATCATTTCTTTTATAGCCCATCTCTACAAGTCTTAAAAGAAGTGTTTTTTGGTTTATTGATTTACCTTTTTCTATTATTTGAACCATACTTTTATATTCGCTTGGATTTCCAAGTCCATAGTTTGCACTAACAGAAGCGATACAAATCACATCTTTATAACTTAAAAGTGAAGCAGTAGCCGATAGACGCAAACGCTCAAGCTCTGCATTGATTGAACTATCTTTTTCTATAAACAAATCTTGTCTTGGTATATAGGCTTCAGGTTGATAGTAGTCGTAGTAACTTATAAAATACTCAACATGATTTTTTGGAAAAAAGCCTTTAAACTCGCTATATAGCTGAGCTGCTAAAGTTTTGTTGTGTGTCATAATGAGTGTTGGCTTTTGAAGACTTTGTATTATTTGTGCCATTGTGTAAGTTTTCCCACTGCCTGTAACACCAACAAGAGTTTGATAGCGATTGTTTAGTTTTATAGAATTTACCATTTTTTCAATAGCTTGTGGTTGGTCTCCTGCTGGAGAAAAAGAGGAAATTAACTCAAATTTATTCAAAAACTATCTCCTTAAACTCTTTTTTGGTACAATTATACCTTATCATTTTTACAAAAAGGATATGCTTTGATAGAAGAGAATAAAACTACGATTTTACTTAGTCAAAAGATAGAAAATTTATTGCTAAAATTTCACGAGCTAAAGAGTCAAAATGAGAACTTGACAGCCGAACTTTCGAGCTTGAGAAGCGAAAATGAGGCAAAAGAGATAAAAATTGAAGAGCTTGAAAATGAGCTAAAAGCCAAAGAGCTTGAAACTAAAGAGCTACTCTCTAAAATTGAAGCAGTGTTTAATATATGAAAGAGATAAAGCTTGTACTAAACTCAAAAAGTTACAAAATTACACTTGAAGATGATTTTGTCCCATTTTTTGAGAGCGAGTTTAAAAGATTTTTTGAGGATAACAAACTTTTAGACACCGAAGACCTAATATACGCATTTGTCCAGCTTGTCTATGATAAGTTCAAAAGTGAAAATCTGCAAAAAGAGATGATAGATACTATAAAAGATAGTATTTAAGTAGCAATTAATTTTCGTAGGAGTAAAATTACTATGAGTCTATAAGTGTATAGGCTTAATTTATTTTATAAGGAGTTTCTTATGAAACGTGGTTTTACAATGATCGAGTTGATCTTCGTTATTGTTATCTTAGGTATTATGGCAGCTGTTGCCATTCCAAAACTTGCTGCAAGTAGAGATGATGCTGCTGCTACAGCAATTAAACAAGATGTTGCTACTGCAACTTCAGCTGTTCCTGCATGGTATACAGGACAAAGAGATGCAAGAATTGATCGAGGTATGAGTCTTGATAAAAATCGTTGGGCTTATCAAGGCACTGGGGACACAGGATATGATTATGCATATATAGAAGCTAAACAACCTTGTGTTGTAATGCAAGTATTGGTAGATACGGTAGATGTTGATGACGATGGTAATCCGATTTTGACTGATAATAAGACTACAAGTAAATTGCAAGTAGCTACTGACAAGAATACTGATGACAATGGTTTGTGGCAATCTGATAATGGTGCTAGACCAGTGTTGGTTATTAAACGAGGCAAAGATGAAGACAATAAAACAGCAAGTGGTCCGGTATGTAGCATAATATGGGATAACATGAATCTTCAAGAACAGACTATTGAAATGGGTGGAAATAGAGTTAGATGGCAAGACTAAATATTTAAAGCCTTTTAAGTATTAAATCTGTACAATACGGGTGGTATGTTTTTCATACCGCCCTTTTTTTTTGAGTATTTAAAGTAGGAGAAGAGACAATGAGAAGAAGTGCTTTTACTATGATTGAGCTTATATTTGTGATAGTTATCTTAGGCGTTTTAGCAGCTGTTGCTGTTCCAAGACTTGGTGCAAGCAGAGAAGATGCAAATATAGCAAAATATAAAAGTGATATTAGTGCTATAAGAAGCTCTATAGTTACAACAAGAAGTCAGCAACTTATGAGTGGAAATGCTAGTTATCCAAATACTGAAGGTAGTAATAGCCCTAGTATTCTATTTGGTGGAGTGCTTGATTATGGTATAAAGCCAAGTAGTGCAACTAAAACTGGGTGGCGAAAAGGTGCAGACAATGCTACAGGCAATATAACAGGCTATGTATTAAGACTTGAAAACACTGATATAGTATTTTCATATAATAGAACCAGTGGAGTATTTGATTGTTTGAATCAAAATACTGGAAA
>JAIRQK010000024.1 GCA_031256525.1 Campylobacteraceae bacterium | reverse complement strand
ATTCCATCAAAGTTAAAATTGATATTTGCCCCCAAATATGCACCAACAAAAGTTCCAAAAATCCAATAAAATTGATTTAATGCCGAAATTGAAACAAAGGTTTTTTCCATATCCTCTTTGTTTACATATGTGGTTTTTAAAAGTGCAAATGTTTCGTCTGTTAATGCAAAAATTGAATACTTTTTAGCAAAGCCTTTCAATATTTTAAAATCATTCAACATAGAGATTCCATAAAAAAAGTGTCTTAAGTTTACTAAAAAAAGAGCCACAAAAATCTCTAAATAAGTGGCTTGTGATGCAAAAAGTGTAATTGCCAAAAACTGCCCAGAACCTGCAAATATAAAAACACTCATCAACATAGCGTAATACCAAGGAATATCTGCCGAAACTGCCAAAAGTCCAAAGGTTATGCCAAGGGGAACATAACCGAGCAAAACAGGAAATGTAAGGCGTAAAATACTTAAAAAATTCAATTTTGTTCCTTAAAAAAGGTATATTATATCAAAATAAATACTATGCCTACCACATTAAATCAGTATTTCTACACCTTTTGCACACAAAAATCTCCTTTTAACTTTACTTACTTAACATAATATTCTTTAAAAACCAAATCAACTTTTCTATCTTTGAAAAATTCAAAGTCTTGCAATGTTTCAGCCATAACCAAATATTCACCTTTATCCAATATTAAGTCATTATAATCTGTAATGTGTTGCTCAAGCGACACTGTCAATGAAGGTCCATTTTGAGAATCATATATTTTATTTAATATCTCCTCTTTTTTATCGTTTTTTATTTTATATACAACTATCTTTATAGGTATTATTATGCCACTATTTCTCTCTTTTAAGCTTTCACTTCCATATAAAAATATACCTAATTCTTGATTTTTGATTACTCTTTCATCCTTGTCAATGTCTTTATTAAATTCAAACAAGACAGCAAAATGGTCTTTTCTGTTTACTTTAGCTCTTAATTCAACTATATTTCCAGCACTACTCAAATCTATACTTGCACTTTTTGGTAAATCATGATTGTATAAAAATAACCATGCAAAATATATAATTACGAATGCAAGAAACATATTACGCAATATCTTTAATAGCTCTTTTATAATGCTCTTTTTTTGTAAAACATTTTCGAAATATCTATTTACTAAAAACATTGAAATTAAAGTGAAAATCAATATAAGAGAGACTAAACCAACAAATTCTATAATATAACCATAAAATGATTGAAACTTGGAACTAATTACCAAACCAGTTGTTACCATTATAAACTCCACACTTACCATAACCACTGCAGTTACTATGGAGAAACACAGAGTATATTTTATAATTTCACTAAATGTCATAACTCTACTGTTTGACTTGATAATCATATTTGAAACAATAAGTGCAGAAATAAATGATGCAATAGTAACAACAACATCAATACTCACAGTAGTATAACCTATAGCGAAAAGTCCGAGAAAAATGACAGAAAATAGACTTGTATATTTCAAATAAGACATTTATTGCCCTCATTTAAATTAAATTTAAGAAATTAAAACATATTTTGGCATAAAAGTTACTTTATTTAGATGTTGAAAAAAACAGAACAATATCTGTTCAAAAAACCATTATTATATTAATGCAACTATTGTTCGAAGTTAAAAATTAAAAGAAAGAAATATCTAATTTTTGATACAATCATAAATCTCAAAAGAGGATAGCAGATATGGACAAATATGAAATATATATGAAGAAATTTACTGGCAAAACAAACGAAAATAATAGTTGGCTCGTATTTGTTGGACTGCTAATGTTTGTTCTTGGAACTTGCTTGCTCGCTTATGTTTTTATAGCGGAGATGATTACTGTGTATTTTATAGGTGGTTTTGTTATTATTTCTGGGATATTGCAACTTGTTGGCACATACAAGGTATATGAGGGATTTAGAGCATTTTTTTGGTTAATAGTCGCAATAGCTTACATTGTAACAGGTATTTTAGTTATACTAAGTCTATTAGTTACAAGTTTTGATTTGATAAACTCTGTGGCAATTGCTTTTATTGGTATTGGCATATTCAAAATATTGGCTTCTGTGGAACTAAAACCCTTTAGCGGGTGGCATTGGTGCTTCTTTTCTGGCATAATATCAATTCTCACTGGCATATTAATCATAAAAACTTTAGATGGCTTTACTGAAGTTATCTATATCTTTATAGCTCTTGATATAGTGTTTCATGGGGCAATATACATAGTTATCAGCTCTGCAATAAAATCATTAAAAGAGGGTGAAAAATAGTTACTTATTTTAAATAGTTTTAAAAAAATTTCGGTATAATGATAAGTTTATTGTAAATTTTTAATTTAAAAAGCTATTAAAAATTCAAAATCTTTTTAAGGATTGTGAAAATGTCAACCAAATCATCAACACCAAGTATAGAAAATCTTTTTATTACAAACCAAAACGGTAGCGTAACTTACGAATCTTTAATGGAGTTTTTTCCAAAACAACCAACTTTAACAAATGCAAAAAAAATAAATTCATATATCAACAAATATAAAGTTAAACTTATAACTTCTGCAGAAATTGCAAAAATGAGAAACATTGAAGAGGCAAAAAAGAGAGAAGAGGAGAGACAAAAACTTCAAGATGAGGCACTTGATGAAGAGTTTGATTTTGCAAATGAGAAAGAGCTTTTAGAGTGGTCAAGAAGCGATAGCCCTGTTAGAATGTATCTAAGAGAGATGGGACAAGTTCAACTTTTAACAAAAGAAGAAGAGATAATTATAAGCAAAAAAATCGAACTTGGCGAAGATATCATAATTGATGCATTCTGTTCTGTTCCGTATTTGATCGATTTTATCCTTGAATACAAAGAGGCTTTAGTAAATAGAGAGAGACGAGTTAAAGAGCTATTTAAAAGTTTTGAAGATGATGAGATGGGCGAAGAAGATGATATAGATGAAGAAGATGATATAGATGAAGAAGACGATGAGAGCAAAAAAACAATCTCTAAAAAAGAGCTAAAAAGAAGCGAGAATGTAATTGAAAGTTTTAAGGCTTTGGAGAAAGCTAAAAAAGATTGGATGAAATCTTTAACAAAAGAGCTAACAAGTAATAATGAAGATGACATATTAGAGCTAAATTTAGAAATCGCATTTAAAAAGAAGATATTAAAAGAGAAGCTGATGGACTTAGGACCTACGAGCAAACTCATAAACGAATTAGTAAAATCAATGGAAACTGCACTTAAAAGCGATAGCGAATTTGACAAAGAACTAAAAAGACTTGAGTATAGACTATCACTATTTAATGAGACATTAAAAGACAATCACAAAAAACTTTTAGATAGAATTATGAATTTGAGCAAAGAAGAGATTGCTGTTGAAGTTCCTGAAGCAACTATGGTTTCAACATACATAGAGATAAAAAAACTTTTCCAAACAAAAGAGGCATCAAAAAAGAGCTTTTCGCTCGAGCCAGATGCTTTAAAAGAGATACTTGAGCAGATTAAACGCGGTAAAAAAATGGCTGATGAGGCAAAGGTGAGAATGGCTAAATCAAACCTTCGTTTAGTCGTTTCAATTGCTAAAAGATTTACAAATAGAGGGCTACCGTTTTTAGACTTGATTCAAGAGGGAAATATTGGTCTAATGAAAGCTGTTGATAAATTTGAATATAAAAAAGGGTTTAAATTTTCAACATACGCAACATGGTGGATAAGACAAGCTATAAGTCGTGCTATAGCAGACCAAGCAAGAACGATAAGAATACCTATACATATGATAGAGACTATAAATAGAATAAATAAAGTAGTAAGAAAACATCTGCAAGAGCATGGCAAAGAGCCTGATCTTGAAACGATTGCAGAAGAGGTTCAGCTTAGTGTTGATAAGGTCAAAAATGTGATAAAAATAACAAAAGAACCTATCTCTCTTGAAGCACCTATTGGCAATGAAGATGATGGAAAATTTGGTGATTTTGTTGAAGATAGAAGTTCAGCTTCTCCCATGGAACATATACTAAAAAATGACTTAAAAGAGCAGATAAATGATGTCTTGCAACAGCTAAATGAAAGAGAACAGACTGTTATAAGAATGAGGTTTGGACTGCTTGATGATGAGAGCGATAGAACACTTGAAGAGATTGGAAAAGAGCTTGTTGTTACAAGAGAGAGAGTAAGACAAATAGAGAGTTCGGCGATTAAAAAATTAAAACACCCAAAGGTTGGTAGAAGACTCAAAAATTACATTGAGCAATAATTTTTTATATATAAAGAGCTATTTTTGTTAAATTTTTACGAAGAGTGGTTAGAGAACGACTACAACCCATTTATTCTTTTTGATACAAATGGGAAAATTATTATGCTCAACAAAGAGGCACAATATCTCTTGTCTCAGACAACTGCTAAAGAGATTTTTGCACTTACAAGCATTTATGCAAATATATCATTTGGTTTTAAAACAACGCATGTTGATTTGAAATTTGGCGAGTTTGAATTTTACGCAATTACTGTTGGATATAAAGATGAAGAAAATATAGGCATAAAACTCTATAAAAAGAGTGTAAAAAGATTTTCTATACTTGAAGAAAACATAGAAAAAACAAATATATACTCTCTTCTTGATTTATGTATAAGCTCAGCTTCAACCAATAGAAATATTACCTTTAAAAAAGAGTTTGACCCAACTTTTCCAGAGTTAAAAATTGATATTAGTGGTTTTATGAAACTTGTAGGAAAAGTTTATGAATCACACACTGGAAATGGTTTAGTAAAAGTAACTTTAGCAGTTAAAACAGGCGAATATATAAAGTTTGACAACAAAAAATATCCAATTTTTTATATAACAATAAACGGCATGACAAGAGATGCAAAAAAAGAGGCTGATGTCAAAAAGTTAGCAGAAAAAGTTAACTGTGTTGCCTCTTTTTCGCAAGACCAAACAACACTTCTATTTCCTATGATATATTAACTATTTTTGCGAATTCAGAAAATGGTATAAACTATCTATCTCTTCAGGCGTTAATGGATAATTTGGCATAACTGATTTTGAATTTTTGAGTGCTTTTACAAATTTCTCTTTTGAAATATTATTTATTCTTGGTGCTACAAGCTCTATGTTTTGTTCTTTGTGTTTATACTTTGCTATTACTCTTCCTTCGCCAAATTCTCCATGGCATTTGTTACACCCTACTCCTCTTGGATTTGAGTAGAGTAGTTCTGAGTAGCTATTTTTTGTAATATAGGTTTCTGCAAAACTTATATGCAAAAACAGTAAAAGAAATAAAAATATACGCAATATCAACTCTTTTTATTGAAAATTTAATAGTTAAATTGGTATCATATCAAAACATTATTTAACAAATCTATAATAAGGTATTTGATGACTATTTTAGATGGCAAATCTTTGTCTATAAAAATTCAAAACGATATAAAAAAAGAGGCTGATGCTTTAAGGGAAATTAATATAACACCCGGTCTTGCCGTTATTTTAATTGGTGATGACCCAGCAAGTCACTCTTATGTAAAGATGAAAGAGAAAGCCTGTTATGAAACTGGTATATACTCTATTTTACATAAGATGCCCTCTTCCATTTCTGAAGAGAAGATTTTAGAAACCATAACTATGATGAATGAAAATAAAAATATTGATGGTATTTTAGTTCAACTTCCACTTCCAAGTCATATTGACACAACAAAAATTATTGAGGCTATCAGTGCCAAAAAAGATGTTGATGGTTTTCATCCATACAATGTTGGTCGTTTAGTTGCGGGACTTAGCGGATTTGTCCCATGTACTCCGCTTGGCGTTATGAGACTCTTAGAAGAGTATAAAATCGATGTCAAAGGAATGAATGTTTGCGTAGTTGGAGCTAGCAATATTGTCGGTAAGCCTATGATGAATCTACTTTTAAATGCTGGTGCGACTGTTGATATTTGCCATATTTTCACAAAAAACTTAAAAGAACATACAAAAAGAGCTGATATGATTATAGTTGGTGTTGGAAAAGCAAATTTGATAACAGAAAATATGGTAAAAGAGAGTGCCATAGTTGTTGATATCGGTATAAATGTATTGGCAAATGGAAAACTTGTCGGCGATGTTGATTTTGAAAATGTATCCAAAAAGTGTTCGTTCATTACTCCAGTTCCCGGTGGTGCTGGTCCTATGACAATAGCTATGCTTCTAAGCAACACTATAAAATCTGCCAAAAACAGATAATTTATTTTAAATATATTAAAGGTTAAAAAGAGAACTATGAAAGAAAAATTGAAAAAAATATATAACTTTTCAGGCACTTGGACTGGAACTATTGTAATTGTTCTATTTATAATATTTTTTGTTGTTCAAGCGTTTGTTATTCCAAGTGGCTCTATGCAGAGGACTCTGCTTGTTGGTGATCTTTTGTTTGCAAAAAAATTCTCCTATGGAATTCCTATTCCAAGACTTCCATTTACAAATACAGCAATTTTTCCTGATATTTTCAACAATGGGCATATTATTGAGGGCAAGCGACCAAAAAGAGGGGATATCGTTATCTTCTTAAATCCAAACGATAATAGAGAAAATTTTGTAAAAAGGTGCTTTGCTGTTGGTGGCGATGAGGTGATTTTTATGGAAAATGAGCTTTATTTGCACCACAATGAGGGTGATGAGTATATAAGAGAAAATTATGATGAGAGCAAAATAATATCGATGCTTGGAAAATTATGGGTAAAAAATCCTTATATGGATAAATATCCCGGCATTAACTACGACCCACATCCAAGAAATGTATTAGTTATGGATAAAATGCTTGAAGAAAAATATAATGAGTATGGCATCAAAATTGGCACAATTGGTATGGAAGACATTATGATAAATGAATTTGAACTTTACTACAATAGTCGCAATATTAGATTTAACGCTTTTTACACAAAAGTTAATGATGATGAGTTTTTTATGATTGGTGATAATCGCAATAATTCGACAGATAGTAGATTTATAGGGGCGATTCCATATAAACTTATTATCGGGAAACCTTGGTTTATCTACTTCTCTTGGGACGAAAATCGCTCTCCAAGATGGGATAGAGTTGGGAGCTTTGTTTCAAATATTGAAAAAATAAACCCAAAATATATGGACTAAAATGATAAAAGATAAAAATATAAAATTTTATATTGCAAACGACCACGCAGGTATGAACATAAAAAATGTGATTGTGGACTACTTGGCAAGTCAAAACTGCTACGAAATTATCAATCTTGGGACAGATAGTAACGATTGTGTTGATTATACAGATTATGCTCATCTTTTAGCCCAAAAAGTTTCAGAAGATAGTAAATGTTTTGGGA